>NZ_JBHTXK010000003.1:0-282496 GCF_042791795.1 Leifsonia sp. NPDC056665 | reverse complement strand
GACAAGAGAGACCTCCGTGAACTCGAGGGAACCTAGACAGCTCCAACTCGACTCCGGAGGTCTCTCCTCTGTCAACAACGATCCGGGTCAGTACAGCTAGGCTCGCCGCATGAGCACCCCCGTGACCGTCGCCGTCACCGGCGCCGGTGGACAGATCGGCTACGCCCTCCTCTTCCGCATCGCCTCCGGGCAGCTGCTCGGGCACGACGTGCCGGTGCGGCTGCGGCTGCTGGAGATCCCGGCGGGGCTCGGCGCCGCCGAGGGGACCGCCCTGGAACTCCAGGACGGCGCCTTCCCGCTGCTGCACGGTGTCGACGTGACCGACGACCCGCGCGCGGCCTTCGACGGCGCGAGCGTCGCCCTGCTCGTCGGCGCCCGGCCGCGCACCGCCGGGATGGAGCGCGCCGACCTCCTGGAGGCCAACGGCAGCATCTTCGGCCCGCAGGGCGCCGCGCTCAACGACGTCGCCGCCGACGACGTGCACGTGCTCGTCGTCGGCAACCCCGCCAACACCAACGCGCTGATCGCCAGCGCGCACGCGCCGGACATCCCCGCCGAGCGCTTCACCGCGATGACCCGGCTCGACCACAACCGCGCCGTCGCGCAGCTCGCGGCGAAGCTTGGCGTCCCGGTCTCCGCGATCGAGGGCGTCATCGTCTGGGGCAACCACTCGGCGAGCCAGTACCCCGACCTCAGCCACGCGACCGTGCACGGCCGGCCCGCGACCGAGCTGGTGGACGAGGGCTGGCTCGCGGAGGAGTACATCCCGCGGGTGGCCAAGCGCGGCGCGGAGATCATCGCGGTCCGCGGCTCCTCGTCCGCGGCCTCCGCGGCGAGCGCCGCCATCGACCACGTGCGCGACTGGGTGGACGGCACCGGCGAGCGCTGGACCTCCGCCGCGGTCGTCTCCGACGGCTCCTACGGCGTGCCGGAGGGCCTCATCTCGTCGTTCCCGGTGCGCGGCGTCGCCGGCCGCTGGGAGATCGTGCAGGGCCTCGCCATCGACGCCTTCTCGCGCGAGCGCATCGACACGTCCGTCGCCGAGCTCGTGGCCGAGCGCGACGCCGTCCGCGCCCTCGGCCTCCTCTGACGCCATCTACCTGACAGGACACGCCGCCTCGCGAGCTCGCGAGGCGGCGTGTCCTGTCAGTTCGTTGGTCAGCGGTGCTTCGTCGGCGCCTTCTCGGGAGTCGGGAGGGTGCCGTCGGCGCGGCGGGCGGCGTAGTACGCCCGCGCCTCGGCCTGGCGCTCGGCCTCCGCGCCGCTCGCGATCTTCGCGCGCACAAGTTCAGGGCCGTACCCGAAGGCGTCGACCAGGTCGACCGCGTGCGGGCGGATGCGGGTCAGCAGCCGGTCGATGTACGCCGACACGGCCTGCGCGCGCTGCGGCGAGAGGCGGCCGTGGATGAGGTACCAGGCCAGGTGCTTCTCGATCAGCCCGAAGCCGAACAGATCGCGCAGCCAGGTCAGCACCTGCTTGGTGCCGGCGTCGGGAGCCTGCTCAAGAGCCTCGGTGAAGGCCTCCCACTGCAGCAGCTCGCCGTGGGCGCGGGCCGCCTCGATGAGCTCGTTCTGCTGCGAGTTGAACAGGTCGGCCGCGGCCTTCTTGCCCAGCTTGGAGGCCGGGCGCAGCCGTCCGCCGATCTCCGAGATCATCGTCTCGACGCGGTCGGTGAGCAGCTCGCGCTGGGTCGCGGACTCCTGCAGCCAGTTGACCGCACGCGCCGTGGAGCCGAAGTCGCGCACGGTCTGGCCGACGCTGCGCAGGCCCGAGCCGTGGTACGCCTTACCGGCCGCCTGCACCACGACGTACCGCGCGAGCGCCCCGGCGTCGGCCTTCGCGAACTTGCGGCTGAAGTCGGTCAGCAGGCGCTTGGCGACGAGCTGCAGGAGGACGTTGTTGTCGCCCTCGAAGGTCACCCAGATGTCGAGGTCCTGGCGCAGCGAGGTGATCCGGTTCTCGGTCAGGAAGCCCGCGCCGCCGCAGGCCTCGCGCGCTTCCTGGAGGGTCTCCAGCGCATGCCAGGTGCTGAGCGGCTTGAGCGCCGCCGCGATGGTCTCCAGGTCCTGGCGGTCCGCGTCGGTGTCGGTCTTGCCGCTGAACACGTCGTCGAACTTGTGCAGGAACATCTCGTGCGCGAAGCTCCCCGCGTACGTGGTGGCCAGCAGCGGGAGCAGCCGGCGCTGGTGGCGCTGGTAGTCGAGCACGACCTCCTCGTCGGTGTCGCTGCCCGCGGTGAACTGGCGGCGCTGGTCGCCGTAGGTCAGCGCGATCTTCAGGCCGATCTTGGCCGCGATGGTCGCCGAGCCGTCGAGCGAGACGCGGCCCTGGACGAGCGTGCCGAGCATGGTGAAGAAGCGGCGGCCCGGGCTGGAGATCGAGGAGCTGTAGGTGCCGTCCTCCGCGACGTCGCCGTAGCGGTTGAGGAGGTCGGTGCGCGGGATGCGGACGCCGGTGAAGTGCAGCCGGCCGTTGTCGATGCCGTTGAGGCCGCCCTTCTGGCCGTCGTCCTCGCCGCCGATCCCGGCCAGGAAGTCGCCGTTCGCGTCGCGGATCGGCACGTAGAAGGCGTGCACGCCGTGGTTGACGCCCTTGGTGACGAGCTGTGCGAACACGACCGCGGCGGTGGCGTCGACCGCCGCGTTGCCGAGGTAGTCCTTCCACGCCCCGCGGAACGGGGTGTCGAGGACGAAGTCCTTCGTCTCCGGGTCGTAGGTCGCGGTGGTCGCGATCGCGGCGACGTCCGAGCCGTGGCCGGTCTCCGTCATGGCGAAGGCGCCGGGGACGTCGAGCGACATGATCGCCGGGAGGTAGGTCGTGTGGTGGTACTCCGTGCCGAGGTGCAGCACGGCCGCTCCGAACAGGCCCCACTGCACGCCGGACTTGATCTGGAGCGACGGGTCGGCCGCGACGAGCTCCTCGAACGCGGCGATGTTGCCGCCGTGGTCCTCCATGCCGCCGACCGCCTTCGGGAAGGCGCGGTGCACCTGGCCGTGGTCGACCAGCAGCTTGAGCTGCCCGAAGACGCGCGTGCGGTGGTCGGCGACGGACAGGCCCTCCACCTTCTGCATCTCGGGCTGCGAGGAGAGCGCGCGGGAGGCCAGGCGGACCTCCGCCCAGGTGCCGAGGAGCTGGCGGCCCAGCGCCTCCACGTCGACGTGCGGCGCGGCGCCGGCCGGAGCGGTCGCGGCTGCTGCTGCGGCCGCTTCGTTCTCGGCCGCGTCGACGACGGGGGTGGTGCGGGGCTTCTCGGGTGCGCGCTCTGCGGTGTCAACCATGAGTGTCCTCTTCGATGTCTCGGGGTCATCGTCACGCTACGACCGGGCGGCGACCAGGAGAAACCGTCGGTGCGGAGGCGACAAAAACGGCCCGCGAGGTCCGCGGGCCGTTTGTGGGAAGCTCCAAATCGCCGTCCCGAACGTCATCGGGTATGGACAAGACGGGCCGGTGGTTGTTACGGGCTCACGCCGGTAACGCCTCAGGCGGCCCGGCGGGTCGGGCGCGCCTCGCGGGGCAGCGACGCGAGGGCCGCGCGCGCGGCGGACGCCCCGCGCAGCTCGATGACGGTCCCCGGCGCGAGCTGGTCGTCGCGGTCGACGCGGGCGCCGTTGCCGATCATGGCGTTCTCGCCCACCTTCACGTTGCTGCCGATGCGCACGCCGCTGCCGATGACGCAGCCCTTGCCGATGTGGACGTTGGCGCCGACGAAGGTGCGGTCGCCGATCGTCGCGCCGGAGTCGATCCAGCTCCCTGCGCCGATGTAGGCGTCCAGCCCGACGCGGGCGTCGGCCTCCACGTAGGCGGTCGGCTCGATGCGGGCCGAGTCGGCCACGCGAGCTGTGGGAGAGACGAGTCCCTTGCCGTTCGCGTGCCGCCTGTACTTGATGATTGCGCCGGTCTCGTCCTCGAGTTCTTCTATCCTGCGTGCCACTTCATCCCTCCTTCGAGATCGTCGCGAGATTATGCCACCTGACATAACCGTGAACGGGGGTGAAAGATTCCCTGATCGCCCCACGGAACGGGGACTGTACGCCTGTGATCCGGGGGCGACCAGGGGGGATGCTTGGAACTTGCCGAGCTAGTAGCTCAGGCCGTGGCCGAAGCGGAACAGCGGGTCGGCGGTGTCGAACGGCACATCCGGGCGGTTCTCGAGCACGGCGGCCATCGACGACGGCAGGTCCATCGGGAGGCGGCCCTGCGGCGCGGCCTCCCCGAACAGCACATCGAGCAGGGCCGCGGAGCTCGCACCGAAGTCGGCCGCGAGGGCGCGCACCTCGCCCGCGAACGGCGTGAGGATGGCCGGGCGGTCGAGGAACACCTCCAGCACGGTCGGCACCGCGCGGGCGATGGCGAGCACCTCGTCCACCGTCTCCTGCGCGAAGTCGAGCGATCCGGCGTGGAAGAAGTTCTCGAACATCGTGGAGCGCTGCTCGTACGGCGCGTGCAGGCGCACCAGCGCGACGTCGGCCTCCTCCGGGGTGGCGACGACCGTCGCGTAGCCGGCAACGGCCTCCGGGTCGAAGCCGTGCACGAACACCTTCGCACCGCGGGCGAGCGGGAGGACGCCCTCGTTCTTCAGCAGGGTCACCGAGGCGCGCTGCGCGGCCTCCCCCGCCGCGACGAAGGCCGCGCTGCCGACCACCGCGGCCGCGCGGGCCGGGTCGACGGTCGGCGCGTCGAAGAGGCCGAGGCGGAACTTCTCGCGCAGCAGGCGGCGCGCCGAGACGTCCAGGCGCTCCTCCGCCAGGTCGCCGCTGCGCACGAGCTCGATGAGGAGGCCGGGGATGGCCTCCCCGCCGAACTGGTCGGCCCCGGCGTCCAGGATCTTCTGCATCCGCTCGCGCGTCGACAGGTGCTCGACGCCCCAGGCGCGGGCCGGGAACAGCTGGCCGCCGATCTCCGCGTCGGTGAGCAGCCCCCAGTCGGTGCACACGATGCCGTCGAAGCCGTAGCGCTCGCGCAGCAGACCGGTGACGACGGACTTGTTGAAGCCGAAGCCGACCTCCTCGTACTCGGTGCCGACCGGCATCCCGTAGTACGGCATGATCTGGCTGGTGCCGGCCTCGAACGCGGCCTCGAACGGCTTCAGGTGCGTCTCGAACGCGCCGCCCGGATAGACCTGCTCGCGCCCGTACGGGAAGTGCGGGTCCTCGCCGTCCTTCTGCGGACCGCCGCCGGGGAAGTGCTTGGTCATCGTCGCCACGGAGTCCGGGCCGAGCTCCGCGCCCTGGAAACCGCGGATGTACGCGGCGCCGAGCCGGGAGGTGAGGTCCGGGTCCTCGCCGAAGGTGGCGACCTGGCGCGCCCAGCGCGGCTCGGTCGCGAGGTCGATCTGCGGGTGCAGGGCGACCCGGATGCCGACCGCGGTGTACTCCTGACGAGCGATGTCGGCGAAGCGCTCCACGAGCTCCTCGTCGCCGATCGCGGCGAGCCCGAGCGTCTCCGGCCACTGCGAGAACGGGCCGGCCATGATCGCGGCGCCGGGGTTGTCGCTGAACGAGTGACGCGGGTCGGTGGAGAGCGTGACCGGGATGCCGAGGCGGGTGCCCGCCGCGACCTCCTGGATGCGGTTGTGCCACTCGGCCATCTCGGCGGCCGAGCTGGCGGCGCCGAAGACGTTGAAGTGCGACATGTGCCGGTCGCGGATCATCTCGGCGCTGTCCGCGATCCCGAACAGCGGGTTCGGGCCGGCGACCGTGCCGCCCTCGCCGATGGTGATCATGGTCTGGAAGAACAGGCCGGCCTTCTCCTCCAGGGTCATCTGACCGAGCAGGTTCTCGACGCGCTCGTCGAGCGGGAGGCCCGCGTCGCGGTAGCGCGGGTCGACGGGGAGGTCGGCGGCGGTCTCGGTGGTGGTCGTGTCGGTCATTCGCACTCCTTCGGGCGTCACGGGTTGACGGTTCCGATCATAAACCGACTGCTGCTTGGTTTTTCCCGTGAGTCTCGCGTGCCGCCCCCTCCAGCGCGCGCGCTCAGCCCTTGAGTCCGGAGAACGTCATGGTTGCGATGAAGTGCCGCTGCGCGAACAGGAAGAACAGGATGAGCGGCAATGTGGCGACGACGTTGCCCGCCATGATCAGACTCCAGTCGGTCTGGTGCGTGCCCTGGAAGTTCGCGATGCCGAGCTGGAGGGTGAACGCCTGCTGGTTGTTGATCGCGATGAGCGGCCAGACCAGGTCGTTCCAGGCGCCCAGCAGGGTGAAGATCGCGAGCGTCGCGAGGGCCGGCCTGGCCAACGGGAGCACGATCCGGAAGAAGATCTGCCAGCGGTTGCAGCCGTCGATCGCCCCGGCCTCCTCCAGCTCCACCGGGAGGGAGAGGAAGAACTGCCGCATGAGGAAGATGCCGAACGCAGTCGCCAGCCACGGCACGATCGCCGCTCCCAGCCCGTTGAGCAGGCCGAGGGTCGCGAACAGGATGTACGTGGGGATCATCAGCAACTGCGTCGGGATCATGATCGTCGCGAGGATCATCAGGAACCCGAAGTTGCGTCCGGCGAACTTCAGTCGGGCGAAGCCGTAGCCGGCGAGCGAGCAGAGCACCACGTTGGACACGATCGCGGTCGTCGAGACGATGACGGTGTTGCCGAGCCACAGCATGATGTCGGTCGTGCCGAACAGCTTGGTGTAGCCGTCCAGGGTGAAGTGCGACGGGAAGAACGGCGGCGGGAAGGCCACCAGCTCCTTCGCCGGCGAGAACGACGCCAGCGTCATCTGCAGGAAGGGCACCAGGAACAGGATCGCGATCGGGAAGAGCACGAAGTGCCAGCCGCTGAGCCGGCGCCTCCTCCGTCCGCGGTCGCCGGTCTGCGCGGCCACCCGCTCGGTCGCCGAGGAAACCTGGTCGAGCACGCTGACCATCAGATGGCCTCCGATCCCCGGCGCCGCGAGTACAGCACGACGCCGATCGTGATGACCAAGGTGACCGCGAACAGCACGTAGGCGGCGGCCGAGCCGTAGCCGAACTGCAGCGCGTGGAACGCCTTGTCGTAGAGGAAGTACACGATCGTCTCCGTCGCGTTCAGTGGGCCGCCCTTCGTCGTCGTGTAGACGAGGTCGAAGAGCTGGATGGCCTCGATGGTCTGCCAGATCGTCACGAACACGGTCACCGGCGCCAGCTGCGGCCAGACGATCCGCCAGAAGGTCTGCCAGCGGTTCGCGCCGTCGATGCGGGCGGCCTCGATCAGGTCGGCCGGCACATCCTGCAGCGCGGCGAGGTAGATCACCGTCGTGAACGCCGCGGCGCCCCACAGCGACATGATCGCGATGACCAGCATCGCCTGGTGCGGGTCGTCCAGCCAGCCCTGCTGCGGCAGGCCCAGCACGCGGAGCACGTTGTTGACGAGTCCGAACTGCGCGCTGAACAGGTACGTCGACAGGATGCCGGTCGATGCAGCGGAGGCCACGAACGGGACGAAGATGGCGGTCCGGTAGAAGCCCATCCAGCGGATCCGCCGGTTGAGCGCGACGGCGAGGAACAGTCCGAGCAGCACGGAGGCCGGCACGAACAGGAGGGTGAAGCCGACCGTGTTGAGCACGGCGTTCCCGAATTCGGCGTCGCTCATCAGGTTCGCGTAGTTCTGGCCTCCCACCCAGGTCGCCGGGCTGAAACCGTTCCAGTTCTGGAACGACAGCACGAACGCCCACAGCGCCGGGAAGATCGAGAGCCCCAGGATGATGACGGTCGCCGGGGCGACGAAGCCCCAGCCGGTGAGGGCTCGCGTCAGGCCCTGCCTGCGACGGTAGCGACGACTGCGCTGCGCGCCGTCCGGAGTCCGCCGCGCCGGGATCCCGGAGCGGGGGACGGTGGTGTCTGCCATGACCAGATCCTCGGCGTTCCTACTTCTTCGCCTGGGCGTCGGCCGTCTTGGCGGCCTCGTCGAGCGCCGCGGCCGGCTCGCCCTGGCCCTGCAGGACCTCCGAGATCGCCTTGCCGATCGCGACCGAGAGGGAGGCGTAGCTCTGGGTGGTCGGGCGCGTCTCCTTCACGTTCTTCGAGTTGGCGACGAAGACGTCGTAACCGGGGTACTGCGCGGTCTGCTGCTGCACCGCGGTCGACGACGCCTCGGACGACCGCAGCGGGAGGTTGCCCTGCGCCACGTTGAAGCGCTCGTCCTGCGCTGCGGACGTCAGCCACTGCGCGAACTGGGTGGCCCAGTAGGCGCGGTTCTTGTCGTGGTGGTCGAACAGCGCCCAGATGTCCGGGCCGGACACGGTCTGGTGGTCGCCCTTCGTGCCGGGGAGCTGGACGACGCCGTACTTGGTGCCGCCGGTCTTCAGGTCGGAGAGCTCCCACGGGCCGGAGGTGATCATCCCGATGCGGTTGCTGACGAACAGCTGGCCGAACTTCTCATCGGTCTGGTCGAGGTAGACGCTCTTGTCGTCGACGGCCATCGACCGCAGGAAGGTCAGGGCGTCGTCGCCGGCGGTCGAGTGGAACGCCGCTGTGCCGTCGCTGTTGAGGATGGAGCCGCCGTTCTGCCAGAGGTGCGGCCAGAACTGCCAGGTGGTCTCCTCGCTGCCCGACACCGAGTAGCCGTAGCCGTAGATGTGGTTCGCGGTGTCCGTGAGCTTCTTCGCTGCGGCCCGGAAGTCGTCCCAGGTCCAGTCGGCGGTCGGATAGGCGAGCCCGGCCTTGTCGAACAGGGTCTTGTTGTAGATGAGGCCGATGTTGTCCACGACGGCCGGGAAGCCGATGATCTTCGACCCGGACGGCTGAGCGGTGCCGCGTGCGGCGGCCGTGAACTCGTCCCAGTTCACGCCCGGCTTCTTCACGTCGGCGGAGATGTCGAGCGTGCGGCCCGACGCCTCCAGCTGTCCGGCCCAGGACCCGAACGCGTACGACATGTCGGGATACTGGTTGCCGGCGAACCCGGCGGAGAGCTTCTGCAGGAGGCCGTCGGTGGAGGACGCGCCAGGCGACATGTCGATGGTGACGTTGGGGTGCGCCTTCTCGAACTCCTTCGCGAGCCCTTCGATCGTCTTCTCTGCGGCGTCGGCCTGGCCCGACCAGACCTGGATGGTGACCTTGGCGGACGGGTCAAGGGTGGTCGCGCCCTGGGTGCCGCTGCAGCCGGCCAGCGCGACGAGCGCCGCGGTGGCGGTGAGGGCGACGGCGGTGCGGACGGCGGCGGTGCGGACGGTGCGGGCGGGGGCGGTGCGGTGGGGGTGCTTGCCAAATCGAGGTAGCATCATCGGTTCCTCTCGGGTTCTCTTCGGTCGCTGCTCAGCCGAGCACGATCGAGCGGGTCAGGTGTCGGGGTGAGTCGGGGTCGAGCCCGCGTCGCTCGGCGATCGCGACGGCCAGCCGTTGCGCGTTCGCGAGCTCGATGAGCGGGTCGGAGATGCTGGTCCGGACGGTCGCGCCTGTGTGCTCGATGTCCTCGACGAGGCTCGGCTCGCTGCGGCCGATGAGCCAGACCAGGGAGCGGTCGTCGGCGACGGCGAGCGGGCCGTGACGGTAGTCGAGGAGCGGATACGACTCCGCCCACGCCTGCGCGGCCTCGCGGATCTTGAGTGCGGCCTCCTGGGCGAGCCCGTAGGTCCAGCCGCTGCCGAGGTAGACGAAGTGTTCGAGAGCCGTCGTGTCGATGCCGAGCGGGCGGGCGAGCGCGGCCTCGGCCTCGTCGGGGAGGCCGCTGACGTCCTCCCCGAACGCGGAGCGCGCCAGCACGAGGAACGTGGTCGGGAACCGGGTCTGGACGACGGACTCCTCATCGGCGAAGTCCAGCAGCAGCACGTCGTCGGCGCGCTCGGCGACGGGCGAGTCGGCGACCCCGGTGACGGCGATGGTGCGCACGCCCTCCGGGAGGCCGTCCATCGCCTCGATCGCCTCGGTGGTGGTTCCCGAACGGCTCAGGATCACGACGGCGTCGTAGTCGCGCCACGGCCAGGGCTCCGACGCGTACGCCGCGTCGGTGATCCCGAATCCTGACTGCTCGCGCAGCGCCGCGAACGACTCGGCGACGAAGGCGGAGGTGCCGCAGCCGAGCACGAGCACACGCGCTCCGGGGAGGGTCAGGAGCTCTCGGGCCCTGTCGGCGTGCCGCTCGAGGGCTTCGCGCCAGACGGCGGGCTGGCTGGCGATCTCACGGGAGGTCAGGGTCTCGCGGGGGGTCGGTGTCACTGGGTACTCCTGGTCGGGTATCGCGGGACGAGCAGCATCGCTCGTCACGCTGGGATTCATCTTTGGTTGCCAGTGAGCGTTTGACAACGAGATTGCTCGAATCGCTCACTCATAGTGATCGTTATTTACAGATTCCTAGAAAGCGTGTCCGACGCCAGCGTGCCGCCGAGGGCGACGGGCAGGCGGGAGGCATGGCGTGCGGTGAGCTCGTCGCAGAGCGCCCAGAGCTGCTCGGGCGTCAGGGACGAGCTCGCGTTCGGATCGGCCAGCACGGCGCGGCGGACGAGCGCGGGGTCGCCGGTCCGTGCGGCCTCCACTGCGAGCTCGGCGACCGAGAGATAGCTGCGGTTCAGCGCCGCGCCCTGGCTCGGGATGTCGCCGAAGGGAAGCGGGTGCACGCCGTCGGCGTCGACGCGGCTCGGCACCTCGACGATGGCACCCTCCGGCAGGTTGCCGATCAGTCCCCGGTTGACGACGTTGGCGTGGATGACGCGCTCGGTGCCGGTGAGGATCGAATGGATGACCTGCGGCGCGTACTCGGCCGCGCCCTCCTCGAGTTCCAGGGGCTCGCCTGCGGCGAGCGCGGCCTTCGCGTGCTCGAACTCGGCGACGTTCTCCTCCGAGATCCCGAGATACTCCAGCGGTCGCAGCCGGAACCGTTCGATCTGCTCAGGCGAGCGGAGGAACCAGGAGAGGTACTCGGAGGAGTGCTCGCTGGTCTCCGTCGGGAAGAAGCCGATCCGCTCGAAGATCTCGACGCGCACCCGGCGGCGCAGCTCGGGGTCGCGCTCGATCGCCTCCCGCAGCAGCGGGTAGAGGTCTTCGCCATCGCGGGACCACTCGACGAGCCACGCCTGGTGGTTGACCCCCGCTGCGCGGTAGTGGGTGCCCTCCAGGGGGACGCCGATGAGCTCGCAGAGGTCGTGCACCGTCCAGTACACGCTGTGGCAGAGGCCGACGGTGTTGATGGAGGGAGCGACGACCGACATCCACCAGACGTTCATCGCCATCGGGTTGGTGTAGTTGAGGAACCAGGCATCGGGGCAGAGGTCGAGCATGTCCGCGGCGATTCCGGAGAGCACGGGGAAGGTGCGCAGCCCGCGGAAGACCCCGCCGACACCCGTCGTGTCGCCGATCGTCTGGAGCAGACCGGCGGCGGCCGGGACCTCCAGGTCGATGCGGGTGGCGTCGATCCCGCCGACCTGGATCATGTTGATGACGAAGTCGGCGCCGGCGAGCGCCTCGCGGCGATCGAGGGTGGCGACGACCTCGGCCGTCCTCCCGAACCGCGCCGCCACCTGTTCGGCGGTGCCGCTCGCCACGGCGAGGCGTTCGGCGTCGATGTCGTGGAGCACGATGCGGAGGGGCGGGAGGTCGTCGAAGCGGAAGAGGTCGGCGAGCAGCTGGCGGGTGAAGACGACGCTGCCCGCACCGAGGAAGACAATCTGTGGCATGGGCCGATTTTGCGATAGCGTGTTCGTTCTGTGCAAGAAACTGAGCGAATTACCGCTAAAGTGCTCATCAGTACTGATCACATTGCCCACGAACCGCTGGAAAGGACACCCGCAATGGTCGCTCCGTCCGCCGAATCCGTGATCGCCCGCGTCAGCTCCGGCCGCCGCGCCCGGCGCATGCTGGAGATCCTCGAGCTCGTGTCGGAGCGCGGATCGATCAGTCTCTCCGAGCTCGCGGACACGCTGGACATCTCCGCGCCGACCGCCCGGCGCGACCTCGCCGACCTGGCCGACCAGCAACTGCTGCTGCGCACGCACGGCGGCGCGACCGTCCTGGAGCGTGGCCAGGAGCTCCCGGTCGCCTTGCGGGACACCCGGTTCCAGGAGGCCAAACGCGCCATCGCGAAGGCCATGGTCGCGCGCCTCCCCTCGGAACGCCACGTCGTCGCGCTCAGCGGCGGCACCACCACAGCGAGTGTTGCCCGCGCGCTGGCGAACCATCGCGACATCGCGGTCGTCACCAACTCGCTGACGATCGCCAACCTCCTCTCGGGCTTCGCCGGCGTGCGGGTCGTGATGACCGGCGGCTTCCTGCGCCCGCAATCGCTCGAACTGGTCGGCGCGATCGCCGAGAACACCTTCAGCGCGGTCAACGTCGGCACGGCGATCCTCGGCGCCGACGGGATCAGCGTCTCGTCGGGAGTCACCACCTACGACGAGACCGAGGCGCGCACCAATCGTGCGATGGTGGCGAAGGCCCAGCGCACCGTCGTCGTCGCCGACGGCTCCAAGATCGGCAACGTCGCCCTCGCCCCGATCGCCGACCTCCAGCAGGTCGCGCTGATCATCACTGACAGCTCGGCCGACCCGGAGGAGCTGGGCCGGCTGCGGGCCGCGGGCGTGGAGGTCGTGGTCGCGGACGCCTGAGGTGGCCTTCGGAGCGTTTGACCGGCCGGCTCAGGCGCCCGCCACGACCTCCAGCAGCGCCTCCCCGTAGGTCTCCTTCTTCTTCGCGCCGATGCCGCTGATGCCGTCGAGGTCGGCGAGCGTCGCGGGCCGGGCGGACGCGACCGCGCGCAGCGTTGCGTCGCCGAAGACGATGTAGGCGGGGACGCCCTGCGTCTTCGCCTCGCCTGCACGCCAGGCGCGCAGCGCCTCGAAGAGGCCGGCGTCGGCCGGTGCCAGGTCCGAGGGCGCCGCCGACCGGCCGCCGCGGGAGGAGCGGGCCGGGCGCTCGGGTTCGCGGCGCAGGACGACCTCCCGGCCGCCCGACAGCACTTCGGCGCTGGCGGGGGTCAGCGCGAGGACGCCGTACTCCCCCTCGGGCTTCAGCAGTTCCTGGGCGATGAGCTGGCGCACCACGCCGCGCCATTGGCTCTCGCCGAGGTCGTCGCCGATGCCCCAGGTGGCCAGCCCGTCGTGGCCGTACTGGTCGACGCGCGGGGTGCGCTTGGCGCGCAGGATGTCGATGAGGTGCCCTGCACCGAAGCGCTGGTTGCGCTCGCGCTGCAGCCGGACCACTGTCGAGAGCAGCTTCTGGGCCGGCACGGTGCCGTCCCAGGTCTCGGGCGGCGTGAGGCAGGTGTCGCAGTTGCCGCAGGGCGTCGCGCGCTGGCCGAAGTAGTTCAGCAGGTTCACGCGACGGCACTGCACCGTCTCGCAGAGCGCGAGCATCGCGTCCAGGTGCTGCGTGAGGCGCCGGCGGTGCGCGAGGTCGCCGGGGGAGTCGTCGATCATGCGGCGCTGCTGCACGACGTCCTGCAGGCCGTACGCGAGCCAGGTGGTCGACGGGAGGCCGTCGCGACCCGCGCGGCCGGTCTCCTGGTAGTACCCCTCGACCGACTTCGGGAGGTCGATGTGCGCGACGAACCGCACATCCGGCTTGTCGATGCCCATGCCGAACGCGATCGTGGCGACCACGATCACGCCGTCCTCGCGCAGGAACCGCGACTGGGTGCGGGCGCGGGTCTGGGCGTCGAGACCGGCGTGATATGGAAGCGCGGTGAGACCGCGGCCTGCCAGGAACTCGGCGGTGCGCTCCACGGAGTTGCGGGACAGCGCGTAGACGATGCCCGCCTCGCCGGGGTGCTCGCCGGTGATGAAGTCGAGGAGCTGCTTGCGCACCTCGACCTTGGGGACGATGCGGTACTGGATGTTCGGCCGGTCGAAGTCGGCGACGAAGTGCTCTGCGCTGTCGAGGCGCAGGCGCTCGGTGAGCTCGCGGTGGGTCGCCTCGGTCGCGGTGGCCGTCAGCGCGATGCGCGGGACGCCGGGCCAGCGGTCCGCCAACTCGGAGAGCGCCAGGTAGTCCGGCCGGAAGTCGTGGCCCCACTGCGAGACGCAGTGCGCCTCGTCGATGGCGAACAGCGCGACGCGGCCGCGCTCGAGGAAGCGCTTGGTCGCCTCGCTCGAGAGCCGCTCAGGCGCGACGTAGAGGATGTCGAGCTGACCGGTGAGGTAGGCCTGCTCGACCGCCGCACGCTGGCCGGCGTCCTGCGTCGAGTTGAGGAAGGCGGCACGCACGCCGACGGCGGTCAGCGCGTCGACCTGGTCCTGCATGAGCGCGATGAGCGGCGACACGACGACGCCCGTCCCCTCGCGCACCAGCGAGGGGATCTGGTAGCAGAGCGACTTGCCGCCGCCGGTCGGCATGAGCACGACGGCGTCGCCGCCCGCCACCACGCGGTCGATGATCTCCGCCTGCTGCCCGCGGAACGAGTCGTAGCCGAACACGGTGCGCAGGGCCTCCGCGGGTGAGGCGAAGCGCGCGGGCGTCGCCTGCGGGGTCCGCGGCGCGGCGACGGACCGGCCCTCCGAAGGAGCAGCCGGCGCGTCCGAGAACGGCACGTCCCCATACGGGTCGTCGCCGAAGTCGGGCAGCGGGGGCTCGGCGTCGAACGGCGGCTCGTCGAAGGGCGGCGCCTCCCGGTCGTCGGGCTCCCACGTGTTGCTGCTCATCCCTCGATCGTAACGACCGCCGCTGACCGCGCGTCCCGCTCCGCGAATCTGTGGAGAACTCACGCCGGCAACGCAGCAGTGGAGGACTAATCGGCCCGCAGAAGCGCCCTCCGCTACGATCGGCCCATGCGGACGCACCCACAGCCCGGCACCGCGTCCCTCCCCCACCCGGCGACGGCGGCCTGATGCCGGCCGCGATCCTCGGCCTGCTCAGCGCTCTCGTCTACGGCTCGGCCGACTTCGTCGGGGGCGTCGCCGCGCGCGCGATCGGCCCGCTGCGCACCACCGCCCTCGGCGCGGTCGGCGGCCTCGCGCTCCTCCTCGCCGCGCTGCCGTTCGTCGGCGGCGTCTGGTCGGCCGCCGCCCTCGGCTGGGGCGCGGCCTCCGGGGTCGTCGGCGCCGCCGCTGTCGCCCTGCTCTACGCCTGCCTCGCGATCGGGCCGATGAGCATCCTGTCGCCGTTGACGGCGCTGGTGTCCGCTGTCGTGCCGATGGTGTGGGGCCTCGCCGGCGGCGACCGGTT
Source organism: Leifsonia sp. NPDC056665 (assembly GCF_042791795.1). Classification (NCBI taxonomy): domain Bacteria; kingdom Bacillati; phylum Actinomycetota; class Actinomycetes; order Micrococcales; family Microbacteriaceae; genus Leifsonia; species Leifsonia sp. NPDC056665. The sequence continues at coordinate 267,435 of NZ_JBHTXK010000003.1, read as the reverse complement.
CGCCCCGATCGGCTACGTCGCGCTCGGCCTCGCTCTGGTCGCGGTCGTGCTGGTCGGCTTCGTCCCGGAGCGCGGCGCCGTGCGTCCCAGCGGCCGCGCGCTCGGGATGGCCGTCGCCGCCGGCGCGCTGATCGGCGTGTTCCTCATCATGCTCAACCAGACCCCCGCCGACTCGGGGCTCGTCCCGCTGGTCGCCAACCGCACGGTCAACGCGGCGATCATGTGGACCATCGTCGGCATCCTGGCCGTGCGCGGCTCCACCCGGCGGCTCACCCGGCCCGGCGTGCTGCTCGCGCTCGGCTCCGGGCTGCTGGACGCCTCCGCGAACGTGCTCATCCTGCTCGGGCTGCGGGCGGGCGACCTGACCACGATGGCCGTGCTCGTGGCCCTCTACCCGGCCGGCACGATCGTGCTGGCGGCGCTGGTGCTGCGCGAGCGGATCGCGCCCGTGCAGTGGGTCGGGCTGGTCCTCGCCGTGGCCGCCGCCGCCCTCCTCGCCGTCGCCTGAGGCCTGGCGGCTCCGCGGGCACACGGTACTGTGGGTCGCCGGACCACGGGAGGCGCCGATGACGCAGAACACACCGCACGACCCCGCAGACGACCTGGAGAACCGCCGCGAGCACCTGGGCGACCTGTCTCAGGCTGTGCAGGACTTCTCCAGCGAGCAGGAGGGCTACCACAAGGCGCTGTCGGCGCGGCAGCTCCAGATGATCGCGATCGGCGGGGCCATCGGCACCGGCCTCTTCCTCGGCGCGGGAGGCCGGCTCCAGCAGGGCGGCCCGCTGCTCGTCCTCGTCTACGCCGTCTGCGGATTCTTCGCGTTCCTGGTGCTGCGCGCGCTCGGCGAGCTTGTGCTGCACCGGCCGTCGTCCGGCTCGTTCGTCTCCTACGCGCGCGAGTTCTACGGCGAGAAGATGGCGTACGTCGCCGGCTGGATGTACTTCCTCAACTGGGCGATGACCGCGATCGTGGACTCCACGGCGGTCGCGCTCTACGTGAAGTACTGGCAGCTGTTCTCGTCGGTGCCGCAGTGGCTGCTCGCGCTGATCGCGCTGGTCGTGGTCGTGAGCCTCAACCTCATCTCGGTGAAGGTGTTCGGCGAGATGGAGTTCTGGTTCGCGATCATCAAGGTGGGAGCGCTGGTCGCCTTCCTCGTCGTCGGCATCATCGTGCTCTCCGCCGGCTGGCCGACCGACCAGGGACCGACCGGGCTCGCGATGCTCGCGCAGAATGGCTGGCTGCTCCCGCACGGCGTCGCCACGATCGGGATGGCGATCGTGCTCGTGCAGGGCGTCGTCTTCGCCTATGCGGGGGTGGAGCTGGTCGGCATCGCGGCCGGCGAGACCGAGAACCCGGAGAAGATCATGCCGCGCGCGATCAACAGCGTGGTCTTCCGCATCGCGGTGTTCTACTGCGGGTCGGTGCTCCTCCTCGCGCTGCTGCTCCCGGCGAGCGTCTACAGCGCCAACGAGAGCCCGTTCGTCACGTTCTTCAGCCACCTCGGCGGCCCGCAGCTCAGCGCGATCATCGGCTCGGTGATGAACTTCGTCGTGCTCACGGCCGCGCTGTCGAGCCTGAACGCCGGGATGTACTCGACCGGCCGCATCCTGCACTCGATGGCGCAGACCGGCGCGGCCCCCGCCTTCACGTCGCGGATGAATGCGCGCGGCGTGCCGTACGGCGGCATCCTGCTGACCGCGTCGATCGGCGTGCTTGGCGTCTTCCTCAACCTCATCGTGCCGGCGGAGGCGTTCAACATCGTGCTGAACGTCGCCTCACTCGGCATCGTGACGAGCTGGGCGATGATCATCCTCTGCCAGATGCAGCTCCGGCGCTGGTCGCTGCAGGGCAAGCTGGCGCGGCCGTCGTTCCGGCTGTTCGGGGCGCCGTTCACCGCGTACCTGACGCTGGCGTTCCTGGTGTCGGTGATCGTGCTGATGGCGTTCGACTATCCGACGGGCACGTACACGGTCGCGTCGCTGGTGATCATCATCCCGCTGCTGATCCTGGGCTGGTACGCGCAGCGCTCGCGCATCCTCGCCATCGCGCAGGCCCGCGAGGGCTACACCGGCGCCCACCCCGTCGTCGCCGCGCGCCGCCCCCGCCGCCCGCGCCCCTGACCCACCCGCCCCCTTCCGCGAGGGGCACGTTGTTGTCACTTCTGGGCGCGAAAAGTGACAACAACGTGCCCCTCGGCGGATGTAGGAGAAGGGAAGTGCGCGGGTCAGATGGTGAGGCGGGTGTGGGCGGCCTGCTCGAGGGCCGGGAGGGCGGCGCGGAGGGCGGCGACGTCCTCCGGGGCGAGCTCGGCGAGGATGGCCGCGACGGCTTGCGCGCGGTCGTAGCGCGCGGCGAGCAGGAGGTCGTTCCCGGCCTGCGTGCCCGACACGAAGAAGGACCGCCCGTCCGCCGGGTCGGGCGTGCGCTCGACGAGCCCGCGGGCCTCCAGGTCGGAGACCACGCGCGTGATGGTCGGCGCCGCCACGACCTCGATCGCGGCGATCTCGCTCGGCCGCAGCGGCCCGCGGCGCACGATCGTGGAGAGCGCCGAGAGCTGGCCGTGGCTGAGGCCTCCCGTGGCCGAGCGGATGCGGCGGTTCAGCCGTCCGACAGCCAGGGCCAGGCGGCCGGGGACGTCGTCGTCACCGGTCGTCGGCCGTCCGGAATGCTCACGCTCGTCCTGCACCGACTTCCTCGCCTTCCACAGCGACCGGCCGTGCGACTGCGACGGCCTCCTCATGAACATACTTGGATCCGCCGAGGAACGACGCGATCGCGCCGATGACCGACATCACGGCGGCGGCGATGAACACCACCACGAGCCCGTCGTGGAACGGTCCGGAGATGAGCTGAGGGAAGAACTCCTTGCCCGTCAGCGTCGCCGCGTCCACGTGCGGAGACTGCAGGAGGCCGGTCGGCCCGAGCAGGCTCGCGATCGGGTTGTAGCCGAGGAACGCCGCGAACAGGCTGCCGACCGGCGGGGTCGCGCCGACCTGCGCCGCGACGCTCTGCGGCACACCGTGCGAGGTCAGCCCGCTGGTGAGCGCGCCGGGCAGCGCAACGGACAGGCCCGCGATCATCAGCGAGAAGAAGATGCCGATGGAGAGCGAGCTTCCGGCGTTGAGGGCGACGCCCGCCATCCCGGAGGCGGCGCCGCGCTCGTTCGGCGGCACGCTGTTCATGATCGCCGTGCGGTTGGGCGACGAGAACAGGCCGGAGCCGATCCCATTCAGGCCGGTCAGCAGCGCGAACTGCCAGTACTCGAAGTTCACCGGGATGAGCAGGAGGCCGATGAAGGTGGCCGCCACGAGCAGCAGCCCGACCGTCGCGAACGCCCGCGACCCGTACCGGTCGGAGAGCGCGCCCGAGATCGGCCCGGCGATGAGGAAGCCGATCGTGATCGGCAGCATGTAGATGCCGGCCCAGAGCGGCGTGGACTCGTAGCTGTAGCCGTGCAGCGGCAGCCAGATCCCCTGCAGCCAGATGATCAGCATGAACTGGAGGCCGCCTCGCCCGATCGCCGCGAGGAAGCCGGAGAAGATGCCCGACGAGAACGCGCGGATCTTGAACAGCCGCATGTCGAACATCGGCGACGGCACCTTCAGCTCGATGACCACGAACGCGATCAGCAGCAGGATGCCTCCCACGATGGCGCCGAGCACCCACGGGTTGCCCCAGCCCTGCGTGCTGCCGCCGTAGGGCTGGATGCCGTAGGTGATCCCGGCGAGGAGGGCGGTCAGGCCGATGGCAAAGGTGACGTTGCCGAGCCAGTCGATGCGGCCGGGGTTCTTCTGGCCGACCTCGTGCAGCGACTTGAACGACCAGATGGTGCCGATGATCCCGAACGGGACCGAGACGAAGAAGACCGCGCGCCAGTCGATCTCGGCGAGCACGCCGCCGAGGATGAGGCCGATGAAGGAGCCGGCGATCGCGGCGACCTGGTTGAGGCCGAGCGCGAACCCGCGCTTGTTGGCCGGGAAGGCGTCGGTGAGGATCGCGGTCGAGTTGGCGAACAGCATCGCGCCGCCGACGCCTTGCACGAACCGCCAGGCGATCAGCCACATGGCGCCGGGCCCGCCCGAGAACGGGTCGAGGCAGAGCGCGATCGCGGCGACCGTGAAGATCACGAAGCCGAGGTTGTAGATCCGCACGCGCCCGTACTGGTCACCCATCCGGCCGAACATGACGACGAGGACGGCGGTGACGAGCATGTAGCCCATCAGCATCCAGAGCAGGTACGAGACGTTGCCCGGCTCCAGCGGGTTCAGCTTGACGCCGGTGAAGATGGCGGGCAGCGAGATGATGACGATCGAGGAGTTGATCGTCGCCATGAGCATGCCGAGCGTGGTGTTGGAGAGCGCCACCCAGCGATAGTGCGGGTGATCTTTGGTGAAGATGCCGGTGCGGGCCAAGAGAGTCCTTCGTGCGTTTCGTGTCGTGTGTCGTGGGTCGCCGGCCCAGGCAGGAGGTGCGCGCCGGAGCAGGGAGCGCGTCGGCGCGCTGATGATTTATATGCGTTAACTATATATCCGGTGGGGATGTTCCCCAACCTCCCGACCAGTCGGATCGTCGACTTGTCCAGGTATTCAGACGTCCGCTGCCTTCCGGCCTCCCCTCGCCGCGCGGTCTCATGGGGACAGCCCGGCGCTCGCCCGGGCGACGACGATCTGACGAAGAAGTCTGGAGCTTTCATGTTGACCAAACGCTTACTGGGGCTCGGCGTCGCGGCGCTGCTCGGCCTCACGGCGCTGACCACCACGGCGCTGCCGGCCGCCGCCGCGCCGAAGGCCGCCTCCGCACCGCGCGTGGCCGCCGCGGCGACGCCCGCGACCACCCCGGCGACCGCTCCGCTGGCCGCCACCCCGTACGCCGGCTGGAACACCTACTTCGGCCTCGGCGGCGACTACACCGCCACGCAGGTGCTCGACGTCGCCGACCACCTGGTCTCCAGCGGGCTCGCCAAGGCCGGGTACGACATCGTCTGGCTGGACGGCGGCTGGCAGGCCTCCACCCCGCGCGGCGCCGACGGCCTGCTGCAGGGTGACCCGGCGCGCTTCCCCCAGGGGATGGCCGCCCTCGCCGCCGCCATCCACGCCAAAGGGCTGAAGGCGGGCATCTACACCGACGCCGGTCCGTACATCCCCGGCTCGTGCGGTCTCGGCAGCTACGGCCACTACCAGACCGACGCCGACACGTTCGCCACGTGGGGCTTCGACGCGGTGAAGGCCGACTTCCTCTGCGGGATCACCGCGAACCTCGACCCGAAGACCGTCTACACGCAGTTCGCGGACGCGATCCGGCACAACAGCAGCGGGCGTCCGATGATCCTCAACATCTGCAACCCGGTGACCTCGCCCGACTGGGGCAACTACCCGCAGTCGCAGCAGTCGACGAACACGTGGAGCTACGCTCCGGCGATCGCGCAGTCGTGGCGCACCTACACCGACGTGGGCTTCGTGAACTCGATCAAGTACACCGACGTGCTCCGCAACTTCGACGCGAACGCGCGGCATCCGGAGGCCGCAGGCCCGGGCCACTGGAACGACCCGGACTACCTGGGCCCGCAGCTCGGGATGACGGACGAGGAGTTCCGCTCGCAGATGGCGCTGTGGTCGATGTCGGCCGCTCCGCTCGTCGTCGGCAGCGACCCGCGGACGTTCACGCCGACCACCGTCGCGACGCTCACGAACCCCGACCTCCTCGCGATCGACCGCGACCCGCTCGGCAAGCAGGCCGTGCGCGTCGGGGCGGCCGGCACGACCGAGACCTGGACCAAGCCGCTCGCCGACGGCTCGACCGCCGTCGCGCTGGTCAACCGGGGCGACACCCCCGCTGACATCGCGACGACCCCCTCCGCCATCGGCGTCGACGCGACCCGCGTGACCATCACGGACGCCTGGACCCACGCGCTCAGCGAGGCGAAGGGCAGCATCCGCTCCAGCGTCCCTGCGCACGGCGTGTCCGTGCTGATCGTGAAGAAGGGCACCGGTCAGCCGCAGAGCCCGCGGGTCCTGGCCGACGCACCGTCGTTCACCGCGGTGAACGGGACCGCGATCACGCCCACGGGCGACCTCCTCGCCGCGGCGGGGTCGAAGCTCGCGGTGACGGTCGCCGTGCGCAACGACGGCACCACCCCTGCCCAGTCGGCGACGGTGTCGCTCACGACACCGGCGGGTTGGACGAGCTCGGCGGACGGCGGACAGCAGCAGGTGATCGTCCCGGGCGGGACGACGACGGCCGGGTTCACCGTGACGGTCCCGGCCGGCACCCCGGTCGGAGCGTCCTCGATCGGCGCGGCCGTCTCGTTCTCCGGCATCCGGGGCGCGGTCACGGTCTCCTCGCCGGTCGCCACCGTGACCGTCGCGCCCGCGCCGCCGTCCGGCGCCGACCAGCCGCTCTCCCACCAGCCGTGGGTCTCGGCCACGAGCGGCTGGATGACCCCGGCGGTCGACCAGAGCGTCGGCGGCGGCAACCCGATCCGCGTCGCGGGCACCACGTACGCGACCGGGCTCGGCGTGGCCAGCCCGTCGGACATCCGCTATTACGTCGGCGGGGTCTGCACGCGACTGACCGGAACGGTCGGGATCGACGACGTGGTGAACAACGTCGGCCCGGGAGGCGGCACGGCGACGTTCTCGCTGGTCGCGGACGGCAAGACCGTCTGGGACAGCGGGGTCGTCACGCGCGGCCACGCGGTCGCCTTCGACGTGAACCTCACCGGCGCACGTGAGCTGGTGCTCCACGTCGGGGACGCCGGCGACGGCGGGTACAACGACCGCGCCGACTGGGCGGCTCCGTTGATCAGCTGCAGCTGATCGCCTGACAAGGAAGTAGGGGGCGTGCCGACGGCACGCCCCCTCTTCCTGTCAGTCCCGCCTGTCAGTCCCGCCTGTCAGACCGCGCGGACGTGCAGCAGCACGGACCGGTCGGGGTCGAGCGACGGCAGCTCGATGCCCACCAGCCGCAGCACGCGCCCGCTGAGCACCGCTCCGTCCGCCAGCCACGGCGGCTGGTCGCCGCCTGGGCGCTCCCCGGCGGGGTACACCGCGCTCACGTCATACATCAGCGAATCGTCCAGACCGGGGAGTCCGGCGCGACCGACCGGCCAGGTGCGCGGGCGCTCCGTCAGCGAGTACGCGTAGAGCGCCTCCGACCCGTCGGCAGCGACCACGCCCTCCAGTCGTGCGGCGGCCTCGGACAGGTCGGCGTGCACGACGACGCCCGAGTGCAGCAGGGCGCGGTGCGCCTTGTGGAACGCGATCCAGTCGGCCAGCGCCCGCTTCGTGTCGTCGGAGGCCGTGAGGAGGTCGATCTCGACGCCGAGGTGGCCCCAGAGCGCCTTCTCGCCGCGGTACGACAGCGGGTGGCTGCGATGCGTGGTGTGCGACTCCTCCGCCCCGATGTGGGTGCCCTGCAGCTCCGGCGGCACGAGCAGCCCGGTCCAGCGCTGGACCTCCAGCCGCTCGTGCGGGTCGTTGCAGTCGCTCGGCCAGACGCGCTGGGTGCGCTCCAGCACGCCCAGGTCGATCCGGCCGCCACCGCTCGCGCACGACTCGATCTCCAGCCCGGGATGGCGGGAGTGCAGCTCGTCCATGAGCCGGTACGCGGCGAGCGTCTGCTCGCGGAGCCCGGGCCGGCCGGTCGGGGTGTGGCCGGCGTCGAGCAGGTAGCGGTTGTGGTCCCACTTCACGTAGGCGATGCCGAGCTCGGCGATGAGGGAGCTCATCTTCTCCAGCACGTACGCGTACGCCTTGGGATGGCCGAGGTCGAGGACGTGCTGCTGGCGCGACGGGAGGCCGGGGCCGTGACCGGCGTCGAAGACCCACTCGGGGTGCTCGGCGGCGAGTCGCGAGTCGAGGTTGATCATCTCCGGCTCGAACCAGAGCCCGAAGTCCATGCCCAGCGCGCGGACGCGGTCGGCGATCGGGCCGAGGCCGTCGGGCCAGCGCTCGGGGTCGACGTCCCAGTCGCCGAGCGAGGTGGTGTCGTCGCGGCGACCGGTGAACCAGCCGTCGTCGATCACGAAGCGTTCGGCGCCGATCGCGGCGGCCTCCTCGGCGAACCGGGTGAGCGCGGCGGGGTCGTGGTCGAAGTAGACCGCCTCCCACGTGTTGACGAGCACCGGGCGCGGCCCCGCCGGGTACGAGGCGGCGGCGCGCAGGTGCCGGTGGAAGCGCGCGGCGAGCTCGTCGAGCCCGTCGCCCCACGAGCCGTACTGCCACGGCGTGACGTACTCGTCGCCCTGGGCGAGCTCGACCTCGGCGGCGGCGAGGCCCTCCACTGCGGAGAGGCGGCGGATGTTCGCAGGAGTCCGCTCGGCGGCGAGGGTCTGGTTGCCGCTCCAGCCCAGGTGCGTGGCCCACACGCGCCCCGAGCGGAAGCCGAAGCCGCGCTCGCCCGCCGCGAGCAGGAGGGTGTGCTCCAGCCCGGGCTTGCCGCCGCGGGAGGTGCGGACCCACTCCCCGACGTCGAAGGCGCGGCGCTGCGGCACGCGCTCCAGCGCCCACCGTCCGGTGAGGTCGAGCACCTCGTCCGCCTCCGCCGGAACCGGCAGGGCGAGTTCGAGGCCGTCCACCCGGAAGGCGCCGGCGTCGTCGTTGCGGAGGCGCGCCCGCTGGCGCACGAGACCGCTCGCCTCCAGCACCTCGATGTCGAGGGAGAGCGACAGCCCGTACTCGGCGTCCGTCGCGTCGACGCTCAGCGTCACGCCCGCGGACGAGCGGACGACCTCCGCTGTCGTGACCAGGAAGCGCGGAGCCCAGCGCCGACCGGCGGAGTCGCCGGCCAGCCCGGGGCGGCCCAGCCAGCCTTCCGGGAGCTGCGCGAGCACCGGAACCGGCTGCGGGTAGGTGACGAGGCTGTCGCCGACCGCGGGCCGGGCCGTGCGCGCGATCGCGTCCAGCTCCGACGCCCTGAGCTCGCCGAGGTCCTCGCCCCAGTGCAGGATGCGCGGCAGGCGTCCGTCGTCGAGGAGGACGACGACGCTCGTCCCTCCCGCGCGCAGGTGGGCGAGATCCGTGTCGACGTGCATGTGTCCTATTTCACCGATCCGAGGGCGAGGCCCCCGATGAAGCTGCGCTGGAAGAGCAGGAAGACGATCGTGGAGGGGATGGCGGCGACGACGGTCGCCGCCGCGATGACGGACCAGCTCGACACGTACTCGCCCTGCAGCGAGAGGACCGCCGCCGTGATCGGGAGCTTCTCGGACGTCTGCAGCAGCGTGATCGACCACAGCAGGTCGTTGAAGACCCAGGTGAACGACAGCGCGCCGAGCGCGGCGAGCGCCGGCCGGGTCAGCGGCAGGATCACCTGCAGGAAGATCCGGGTCGCGCTCGCGCCGTCGAGCGTCGCGGCCTCCTGCAGCTCGTGCGGGATGGTGCGCATGAAGCCGTAGAGCACGAACGTGTAGAAGCCGATGCCGAACGCGACCTGCACGGCCACCAGTGCGCCGAGGGTGTCGTAGACGTTGAGCTGCTGGGTCAGGCGTGCCACCGGGATGAGCAGCATCTGGACCGGCAGGAGGTTGCCCGCGAGCATCATCAACAGGATCGTCCGGCGGAACGGCACCCGGTACCGGCTGAGTGCGAACGCGGCCGCCGCCGAGAAGAGCAGGGTGAGGATCACGGTCGGGATGGTCACGATCATGCTGTTGACCAAGGCCTGGAAGAGGCCGCCCTGGTTCCACGCCTGCACGTAGGTGCTGAGCGTGAAGCTGTGCGGGAGGCCGGCGATGCCGTTGGCGGAGATGTCGTCGAACGTGCGGAACGACGTGATGAGCACGACGAGGATCGGCGCGAACCACGCCAGCGAGATCAGGATGCCGCTGGTGTGGAAGCCGACGGTCGCGGCGGTCTTGCGGCGGCTGCGCCGGCGGACCGTGGTCACGGGCCGGGCGGCTGTGGTGCGGGTCTGGGCGGCGGTCGCGGTCATGCTTCCTTCTCCTCGGACAGTGCGCGGACGAGATAGGACACGATGACGGCGATCGCGAGGACGAAGATGACGACCGCGATGGCGGAGGCGTAGCCCAGGGCGTGCGAGCCGAACGCCGTCGAGAACATGTACGTGCTCAGCAGCTCCGTGGAGTGGTACGGGCCGCCTCTGGTCATGGCCCAGACGATGTCGAAGGAACGCAGCGAGTCGATGATGAGCACGGACATCACCACGAGGTTGACGCTGCGGAGCTGCGGCATGGTGACGTGCCAGAAGCGCTGCCAGGCGCTGGCGCCGTCGACGCGCGCAGCCTCCTGGACCGCGGGGTCGATCGCCTTGAGCCCGGCGATGAACAGCACCATGACGTAGCCGATCTCGCGCCACAGGGCGGCGACGATCGCAGCGTAGAGGGCCGTGCTCGAGTCGCCGAGCCAGACGTGCGTCCAGCTGTGCAGCCCGACCGCGTCGAGGAAGTTGTTCAGGACGCCGTTCGGCTGGAAGAACGCTCCCCAGATCAGCGCGGTGACGACCAGCGAGAACACGATCGGGAGGAAGAGCGCCGTGCGGTAGATGCCGACGCCGCGGCGCTCCGACTGGAACAGCAGTGCGACGCCGAGACCGGCGGCGAAGGAGATGCCGCCGAAGAGCACGATCCAGATCGCGGTGTTCTTGAGCGCGGTGAGGAAGATCGGGTCGGAGAACAGGTCGACGTAGTTCTGCACGCCGACCGGGGTGGCCGGCCCGATGCCGTTCCAGTGCAGGAACGAGAGGCTGATCCCCTGGAAGGCAGGCCAGAAGACTCCGACCGCCTCCACCAGGAACGGGATGAGGACGAGGGCGAACACGATCGGCGGCGGAATGGAGATCCGCCGCCGACCGCGAACAGAGGTGAGAGAGGTCACGAAGTCGCCCGGATCTTGGCGGACGCCGCGTCCCAGTCCTTCAGGATCTGGTCCAGGTTCTCCGGGTGGGCGATGAAGCTGGTCAGCGCGGTGTCGGCCGGCGTCTGCTGGGCGTCACCCGCGTCCCTGTTGTAGAACTGCGTGACCTGCTTGGCGGACTGCAGCATGTCCTTGCCCTGCTTGGAGAGCGCGTCGAGGTTCAGCGACGCCTTCGTGTTGGCCGGCAGGTAGGTGCCCTGCTGGCTCGCCGCGAGGTCCGTCTGGGCCTGCGGGCTGGCGACGTAGTCGAGGAACTTCTTCGTCAGGTTCGGCTTGTCCGTCTTCACGCTGGCGATGAACCCGTCGGTCGGGCCCTCCTCGGCGACCGGCACAGAGGGGTCGACCGTCGGGAACTGGAAGAACCCGAGGTCGCTCTGCTTGTCGGCAGGGACCGACGGCTGCGCCCACGCGCCGAGCAGGTACATGGCGACCTTGCCCTGCGAGAAGTCGCTCATCGCCTGGTTCTGCGTGGTGCCGAGCACCGCGGGGTCGAAGTACGGGAGCACCTGCTTGAACGCGGCCATCACCTTGCGCACCTGCGGGCTGTCGTACTTCTCCTTGCCGGAGAGCAGCTTCAGGTGGAAGTCCGCGCCGTTGATGCGCAGATCCAGGTAGTCGAACCACGCCGAGGCGAGCCACGCGTTGTCGCTGAGCCCTGCCGTGATCGGCGTCACGCCCTGGCCCTTGATCTTCGCGGAGTCCGCGAGGAACTCGTCCCAGGTCTTGGGAGGGGTGATGCCGAGCTTCTGGAAGTCGCTCTTGAAGTAGTAGACGCCCCACCAGTAGTAGCCGGTCGGGACGAAGACCTGCTTGCCGGAGGAGTCCTGGCTGAGGCTCTTGAGCGAGGACGGGAAGTCGCTGCCGTGGTCCTTCCACACGCTCGACAGGTCGAGCAGGAGGTTCTGGTCGGCGAAGTCACGCGTGGCCTGACCGGCGTACCAGGTGTAGACGTCCGGCGGGTTCTTGGCGGTGAGGTAGGACGGGAGCTGCTGGTTGAAGGTGGTGGTCGGGATGGTGTTGACCTTGACCTGGCCTTCGCCCTTGGCGTTGAAGTCCTTCACCAGCTTGTCGAGGCCGCCCTTCTCCGCGTCGGTGAAGCGGGACTGCAGGATCAGGGGTCCGGAGGCGTCCGGCCCGCTCTTGGCCTGCTGCGCTTGGCCCGACGTGGAGACGCAGCCCGCGAGCAGCGCCGTCGCGGCGACGGCGCTGCCGAGCGCCATCAGCCATCGGGTGTTCTTTCGGGTCATCTTCGACTCCATTTCGTGGGGGTGATCGCGAGGGGGTCGGCTGAAGGAGAATCCTACGTCCGACGACATCAACGGTAGGTCCGTCCGCGCTGGCGCCGTAGCAGAATCCGGCGGCGTATCTGGACATTTCGACGACTGTGGCGCAGAATCGTGCGGTGCTCATCCCCGACGGATTCCCCGGCCAGCGCATGCTGGTCCTCCCCCGTCCGCGCGTCCGCGAGTTCCTCCAGCAGCCGGGAACGACGCGCCTCGTCGTGACGGACAGCGGGTATTTCCCGAAAGCGGACTCCCACGGACGCCGCCGGACCACGCCGATCGCGCAGGCCATCGTGATCGCCTGCGTCGAGGGATCGGGCTGGTGCGAGACCGAAGCTGGACGATTCCCCGTGCACCAGGGTCAGGTCGTCGTGATCCCGCCTCGGCACCCGCACGCGTACGGCGCCGACGTGGACAATCCGTGGACACTGTGGTGGTTCCACGCCGCCGGACCCGATGTGGAGACTTTCCTGGCAGCCGCGGGCATGACCGTGGAGAACCCCGTCCGCCGGCCCAGGGACCTCTATCCGGTCGTCTCGCTGATGTCGGAGGTGCTGGCCTGGACGGAGCGCGACAGCACCACGACGAGCCTCAACGCCGCCGCCGGCGCGGCCTGGCACGCGCTCACGCTGCTGGCCTCCGAGCGGTCGCGCACCGACGAGGCGGGCGATGTGATCGACCACGCCACCGACTACCTGCGGGCGCACATCGCCGACCGGGTGACCGTTCCGGAGCTCGCGGCGATGGCCTCCCTCAGCACGTCGCACTTCAGCGCGCTGTTCAAGCGGCATGTCGGCTACCCGGTGCTGCAGTACCAGACCATGCTGCGGATGTCGCGCGCCCGCGAGCTGCTCGACACCACGTCCGCGACGGTGGCGGCGATAGCGGCGGAGGTCGGCTACCCCGACTCGTTCTACTTCGCCCGGCAGTTCAAGAAGGTGCACGGCATGACGGCGCGGGAGTACCGGGAGCAGCACAAGGGCTGATCCCGGTCGCCCGGCCGTCCGCTCGCGCGAGCGGTCAGTTGACGTACGCGCTCTCCGCCTCCGCGAGCAGCTCGCGCACGCGCGGCGCCGCCGGGTCGCGCTCGGCGAGCCCGGTCAGCGTCGCGGCGGCGCGGGCGGCGTCGCCGTCGAGGAGGGCGAGCTCGGCGTCCATGACCGCGACCAGCTCCCGGTGGGTCTGCTCGACGTCCTCCGTGAAGATCAGCATCGTCGGCAGGGAGGTCGCGAAGTAGTCGATCGTGGCGTGCTGCCGGCGGGCGGCCTCCACGTAGTTCGCGAACTCCGCCGTGAGCCTGGCCGCGCGGTCGAGGTCGCCGAGGCGTCGTGCGGCGAGCACCGAGTAGTACGTCATCGGGGAGTGCGGGACGGCCGACATCGTGGTGAAGTCGCCCGCGCTGCTCGCCGCCGCCCGCCAGGCGTCCTCGGCAGCGGAGGTCAGCCCCGCGGCCTGACTCGCGTCGCCGAACGCCAGCAGGAGGTCGGACCGGTTGGCCAGCGGATGCGGCGCCTCGCCGAGATGCTGCGGGACGTCGACGGCCGTCGCCAGCGCCGCGACCGCGCGGCCGGGGTCGCCCAGCCCGAGCGCCTCGCCCGCGACCGCGCGCTGGGCCAGCGTCCACACCCGGATGGTCTCTCCTTCGCCGCCCTCCCAGGGGCTGAACCGCCGCGCCGAAAGCAGGGCGGCCGCCTCGTCGTGCCGGCCGACGAGCACGAGCAGCTCGGCGTACGCGAGCGCCAGGTCGTCGCGCTCGGCGATGAGATCGGCCGCGTCGGCCAGTGCGTCGAGCCGGTCCTGCGGGGACGCGCCCACCCGGCGCGCGAGCTGGTCGGCCTCGTACCGCAGTTTGGGGTCGCCCGGCGCGGCCTGCACCGCCTGCCGGTAGCGGCGGACGGCCTCGTCGGGCCGGCCCTGAACGTTGTAGGCGGCGAGGCCGAGGCCCCGCAGCGACACCGCGTCGCCGGAGTCCTGCTCGACTGCGCGCTCCAGGTGGTCGATCGCCTCCTCGTAGCGGTGGTGGAAGTACAGCCAGTGGCCGAGGAGCGCGTGCGCCCGGCCGTCGCCGGTGCGCTCGATGCGCCGTTCGAGCAGGAGGGCGTCGTCCCGGCCGCCGGCGAAGCAGCGATCGGCGGAGACCTCGCGGGCGGCCTGGAGGGCGGCAGCTGCCTCCTCCGGCCGCGCGAGTTCGTCGAGCAGCTCGGCGCGGGCGTAGTGGACGAGGGCGAGCGGGTCCCCGGCGCCGGGGACGGGTCGGCTCACCGCCGCCTCGGCTGCCGCGTCGAGGATGCGGAGCGCGTCGATGGGGAGGCCGAGCGAGCGGTACTCCGACGCGAGGTCGCACAGCGTCCCTGCGTCGGTGTCGGAGTGTGCCCCGGTGAGGTCGTTCAGCCAGGCGTCGAGCGGGTCGAGGGCGCGTGCGGCCGCGAGCGCGCGCTCCGCCTCCGACCCCCGGCCCAGCGCGCGCAGCGCGATGACGCGCACGGCGACCGCCTGGAGCTGGTCCGGGTCGAGCCGCGCGGCCTGCTCGGCGAGGCCGAGGGCGTCCTCCCAGCGACCGGCCCGCGCAGCGATGCGCGCCCGGGCGAGGGCCGAGGCCGCGCGCCAGGCGTAGGTCCAGGCGGCCTTCGCGAACGCGTCGTCGGCGTCCCGGTCGCGGCCAGTCTCGGCCAGCACCACACCCAGGAGGTACGACGCCTCGCCGTCGGCGGGGTTGGGGTTCCTGCGGGTCTGCCGGCGGAGCGCCGAGCGCAGGTGCGCCTCCGCCTCGGCCAGGCGTCCGGCGGAGAGGCGGGCGGACGCGACGGCGATGTTGGAGCGCGAGTCCCCAGGGTCGCGGCGCAGCGCCTCTTCCCAGTACGGCTCCGGCGAGCGCGTCGCGTGCCGGTACTGCGCGAGGTGCACGCCCGTCAGGTAGAGCTCGTCGATCGAGTCGATCTCCGCCGGGGCGGGCGGCTCGGTCGCGGTCTCGAAGCCGTCGGCGGCGGCGTCCCGGTAGCGCGTGGTGGAGCGCAGGCGCTCGACGCCGTCGACCTCGGCGACCAGGTCGAGGTCTCCGGCGACGGCGACCGGCACCGTCGCCCGGACCGGCTGTCCCGGCGCGGCCGCGACGGTCTGCGACCAGATGGTCGCGCCCTCCGCGTCGAGCAGCCGGAGCCCGACCTCCGCGAACACCCGGGTGGCCGCGAGCCCGACGCTCGCCGTCCGCTCCGCGCCGTCGCCCGCGACGACCAGGCTCAGCGCGAGCTCGGTCGACGCCTGCGTGAGCGGGCCGATGCCGTGGTACGGGAACCAGTACTGGCTGAAGGTCTTCGTCTCGCCGGGTGCGAGATACGAGAAGTCGGGCTGGTTGTCGGTGTAGACGCCGGCCATCAGTTCGACGTAGGCGCTGCCGTCGTCGCCGAGGTTCGCGTCCCACGCCCAGCCGAACGGCGCGTTGCCCCAGGTCCACTGCTTCTTGCCTGGAGCGATGTGGTGGTCCGCGACGTGGGCGAAGCCGAGCGCGGTTGAATGGTCGTAGCCGCCGAAGAAGTCGTCCTCGCTCGCGACGCACATGTACGAGGTGGGCACCGGGATGTTGCGGTACCAGTCGATGCGGTCGGCATCGTCGGCGACGTACGCCGGGTCGTCCCTGTCGGCGCGCGCCGCGTAGTCGATCCCGTAGTAGGGCCGGTCGGCCGCGGGGAACGCTGTCGCCGCGCGCTTCGCGTGATCGGCGACGATGTGCACGTCCGTCGGGAAGAACGACTGGTACTCGTCGTGCACCCGCACGGCGACGTTCGCCCACCAGAGGAAGGTCTGGGTGGTCTCAGTGCGGTTGAACAGCCGCACCCGGGCCTCCAGCACCGCGCTGCCCGGCCGCACCCGGATGCCGTGCATGCCCTTCATGCGCGAGAACGGGTCATGGTCGGAGCACCACACGGTCGCCGAGCCGTCCGCCTCCCGTTCGATCGTCCAGTCCATCGGGAGGAAGGTCGCCGGGCGGTGGTGCTGCGGCCAGTTGAACTCGATGCCGCCGGAGATCCACGGGCCGGCCAGGCCGACCAGCGCCGGCTTGATGACGTCGTTGCGGTAGAAGAAGTCCTGACCGGTCGTCTTGTCCACGGCGATGTGGACGCGGCCGCCCAGCTCCGGCAGGATCACCAGGCGCAGGTACTCGTTCTCGAGGTGCACCGCCTGCCAGCTGCGCTCCGTGGCGTCGTGACTGACCGACTCGACGAACGGCAGCGGGTACACCCGGCCGGACGAGCCCTGATACACGCGGGACTCCAGGAAGGCCGGCAGGCGCCCGGGTTCACCTGGCTCGTAGGTGCGGAGTGCGACGGGCTCGCTCCACGCGGCGACGGCGTCGTCGCGCTGGCTCTCCGGAACGGGAGGGAGGGGGAACGACGGGGGAAGAACGGACATAATCAGGACCCTATTGGCCCGGCATCCGGCGGAGAATATGCGTTCCCACGCATCATCTGGACATTTCGATTGCCCGGTTCGGCGACCTGGGGAAACTTCCCCGAAACCTGAACCTTCACTGGATGCACTTCCGCCGCAATGGGCGTACCGTGTCGCAAACGCGATACATCGCGTTTGGAACCACGACCCACCGACGAAGGCGGACAGATGGATGTGAACACGACAGACGGCCTCCGAGTCCATCCCCGCCCGGGAGCGCCGAGAGGGTGGCGACTGTCATGGGAGTGATCGCCGGCATCCTCCTCGGCTTCCTGCTGATCGCGCTGGCGGGCATCGTGACCGGTGTGCTCATCGTTCGGGCGCTCTTCCGGAGCATCCGGCGCAATCGCACCGTCAGGGGCGTCGCGCTCCGGACGCGCGTCGCCGTCACCCGCGGCCCGCAGCACCAGGTGCTGAAGCTGCGGCTCCGGCTCGCCGACATCCTCGAGAGCGGCAGGGCGGCCGTCGAGGTCGCGCAGCACGGTGCTGGGCCGCAGGGGGAGGTTGCACGGCTGTTCCGGAGGATCCAGGCGGAGGGCGCGACCGTCGAGACCCAGCTCCGCCTGCTCCAGAGCGAGACCGATGCGACGGTTCTCGCGACGGAGGTCCCCATCGTCCGCGACCGGGTCCGACAGCTCGAGGGCCTCGTCCGCAGTCTGCGGTCGGCCGTGGCCTCCGGGCTCGGCGCGCCGAGCGACGACACGCTCGCCGCGCTCCAGGCGGACGTCGACCGCGAGGTCGCCGCCCTCCATGCCGGGGTGCAGGAGCTCCACACCCTCCACTCCTTCGACGCGGGTCAGGAGCCGCGCCCGCAGAACACCACCCATCTCACCAGGGGGAACGAATCATGAGCGACAACACCGCGCGCATGCGCAACATCTTCCGCATCAAGACCTCGCGCGCACTCGACCGGATGGAGGACCCGCGCGAGGCCCTCGACGACAGCTACGACCAGCAGGTCCGGATGCTCCAGGAGGTGCGCCGGGGCCTCGCCGAGGTGGCGACGGCGCGCAAGCGCATCGAGCTGCAGGGCCAGGAGCTGGGCGCGCGCTACCAGCGGCTCACCCAGCACGCCCAGGAGGCCCTGAACCAGGGCCGCGAGGACCTCGCCCGCACCGCGCTGGAGCGCCGCGCGCTGCTCGAGAACCGGGTGACGACGCTGCGCGACCAGCATGCCGCCCTGCAGAAGCAGCAGTCGCAGCTGGAGGACAACGAGCGTCGCCTCGCGGAACGGATCGAGAGCTTCCGCGTCGAGAAGGAGACGATGAAGGCGACCTACACCGCCTCGCAGGCGCAGGCGCGCGCCAACGAGGTCGCGGCCGGCATCAGCACGCAGATGAACGACGCCGGGGCCAGCCTCAACCGGGCGAAAGACAAGATCGCCCAGATGCAGGCCAGGGCGGCGGCCACCGAGGAGCTGATCGCCACCGGCGCCCTCCACGACCAGTCGGCGCCGGCGGACTCCGACCTCGAACGTCAGCTCTCGGCCGGAATGACCCGGGCGGACATCGAGCGTCAGCTCCAGTCGATGAAAGACGCGGACGCGACCACGCACGACTCGGTGGCCCGCGACGAGGACGCCTGGCTCAGCATCGGAACCTAGCGCGCCGCGGCCGGGGGAGCCGCTCCCTGTACCCGCCACTTCCCGTACCCGGCGCTCCCCCACTGCGCGGATCAGGCGCCGAGAAGCGCGAGCGGCACGACGGCCGCCTTCCTGTCGCCTGTAAGCGGTCTGCTCGGAGGTGATGACGACCATGTGCCTATGTTCCGTTTAGCGGCATTTCTACGATACGAATAGCGGCATTTCTGCGATACGTCTGGCGGACATCGCCCAGCGCATCCATCGACGCGCGAAGGTCGCGGGTGGCGACCACTGCGATTTCCGAGCCCTACAGCGCCCCCGCGTCCACCTGCACCGGATACCCCGCCCGCAGCACGGCGAGCGTCGACGGCGGGGTCAGGACCGTCGCGGTCCCGCGGCGCGGCCGCACGAGCCGCTCCCCGTAGCCTGCGCTCCCCCACACGCTGAGCTGGTCGCCCAGCACCAGCGCGGGCCGACCCTCCACCACTGCGAACGCGCCGTCCGGCAGCGACGACCAGGCCACCTCGTGGAGGCGCCGCCGGTGGGTGCGCGGATACAGCCGCTCGCCATGAAGCTGCCGGTTCATCTCCCCCGCGGACGGCAGCGCCGTCCCGGCCCCCGACGCCCAGGCCGACTGGTACTGCTTGTACGCGGTCCAGCGGCACTCCGCGCACGGCCGGTGCCCGGCGGCGAAGGCGACCGCCTCGTCGTGGAAGAACAGGAAGGTGTAGCGTCCCGGCCGCCACAGCGGGTGGTGGCGACCGCGGAACTTCAGCGCGCAGGTGATCCAGAGGTTCCCGCCGTGGAAGCGGACGACCTCCTCGCCGTCGTGCAGGCGGCCGCGGTTGCCCGTCCACGCTCCCCGGAGCGGGATCGCGACGATCTCGCCGGTGGGGGTGACGCGGTTCCGGTAGGGGGACACGGCGGTCAGGCACTCCAGAGCGCCGGGACGAGCACCCAGAGCACCTCGGCGCCGTCGTCGGTGAGCACGCGCCAGCTGTGCGGCTCGTGGCCGCTGAAGGTCAGGCTGTCGCCGGGGCCGAGCTGCCATTCCCGATCGGAGAAGCGGACCTCGATCTCGCCGCGGAGGACGTGCAGCACGTCGACGTCCGCGGCCACCGCGTAGAGCTCCTCGCCGCCGTGACCGCCGGTCTGGATGACGGAGCGGATCACCTGGACGCGCGACTCCGTGCGCGGCGAGAGCAGGCGCTCCTCGGTGTCCACGCCGCCGAGGTTGACCTTGGCGCCCGTGCCCGCGGGGACGAGCTGGACCTCGGGCTCCTCGAACAGCGAGCCGACCGGGATGGAGAGGACGTCGCACAGGCTGATCAGCGACGAGACGCTCGGGGAGGTCATGTCGCGTTCGACCCGGGAGAGGAAGCCTTTCGTCAGGCCGGTGATCTGCGCGACCTCGTCGATCGTGAGCTGCTGCGCCCGGCGCGCCGCACGGAGCCGCGGGCCGATGGCCACGCGGCGGTCGGCGGGTTCGAGGGGCACCGGGCGCATGGGACAACGGTAACCGGTCGGTGGACTTCCGCCGCCGAATCGGGTGAGCGCGTTGACGGCGGCAGGATCACGTTGTAGCCTCTCATGCAACAAATGTTCCGTAACAGGCAACCCGCACCACGACCAGCACCGCACCAAGGAGGTTGTATGCCGCAGAACGTCGCGGCACAATTGCGCATCACAGAGGTCTACTCAGGATCGGACTCGTCATCGTCGTCTTCGATTGCCGCAGTCGGTTCGCCTGAAGCCTCCCTCAAGCGCTCTTCTTTTTCCTCAATTTCACGGAGCAACCTAACGGCGATGTCCACCTCTTGGAGCTTGGAGACGGCTTCTGCCACCGACCCCCCAGGCAAGCTCCAGTGGCGGAGAGAAGCGATGCGGCTATTGAGATCCGCAAGACTTCGCAGGCTGGAGTCATCTCCAACTATTCCGTTGATGGCGTTCAATCGCGCTTCACGCACACGTCTTTCGTGACCGACCGCCTTGATTTCATGCGAGATGCCGCGCACTATCCCGAGAATCTCTGCCAGTTGTTCGGCGGGGTCTGGTGGCTCAGGCAACGCAACACTGTCGCCTGCATCCGGAATCGCCTCGATCTCGGCTTCGAGCCTGGGCCACCACAAGTCAAACGTCAGGTCCAGGTCGATCTGGGTTTTTGCAGCCTCAGCAATTGAAGCGATGAGCTTCTTCATCCCGGCCTGGTTGGCTTCAACGCCGTTGAACTGCTTCAAGGGGTCTTCGAGGCGCGACGGCGAGAAGCCAAGAGTGATCGGAACAACCCGACTTTCATCCACCTTCTTTGACAGCGCGCCGGCCTCGAAGTTCAGCCACGGCGCGCTGATGTTTTCCGGCGTCACACACAACAGGCCGAAGTCAGTGGAAGCAAGTTGAGTGTTGATTTCCGTGTTCCACCGCTGACCTGCACGGATGTCGTCGCTCGAATAGAAGCACTCAACTGACTGGATGACGTTGTGGATCCACTCTTGAAGCGCCTCGGCAAGCTGCTTGCTACGCGGCCCCGACCAACTGATAAAGACCTTCATGCGGTCAGCCTATTGGTCGCCCGACGAACTAATGCGGGAGCATGCCAATCAGCACGGGGATCACGACGACCGATAAGACCCAGGCCGCGCCGGAGAGTGCGATCGCTCGCCCTGACTTGAGCACGTGAGTTGATGGATAGAGGCGGAACCGCGGAGTTAGGAACTGGGCCAGTTTGAACGCCCCGATGGTAACGAAGAACGCCACGAGCACTACGAACACCGATGCAGTGACGATATTTATCTTGAGCGAGGTCAAGTAGAGGTTGAGCGCAAGACTCAAGACCCCGATAGGGACGCCGAGAACGATCATCACGCCCCAGGGGTTGCGAGTCCACGCATACCAAGGCTTGGTTCGCTTGAACTCTTCGTTGAACTTTCCGCTTGCCAGCGCGATCCAATTGCTCTCGTGCCCGCTGAGTTCCGCCACTGCGCCATACTTATTGACGCGAACAAGAAGCGAGTTCCGATCTCTAAGCCGCCAGTTCGGTGTAGTTCCAACCGATAGCGTGATCGTCTTCACGTCTTCGGGATCGTCGATTTCTCTGATCACGTCCTCGGGGTCCCCGCTAAGCCTCGCCTCCCACTTCCCACTCTCCACCGACATCTGAAGCCGCGCGGACTCCAGCAACTCCGCGCGCAGGTGGGTTTCCTCCTTCTCCCAGCGAGCTTCGTGTTCGTCATCCTCATGGAATTGGTAGCGCTCGGCATCGAATTTCGCGCGCCGTGTTGCGGATTCCGCGTTGAAGCGAGTGACAATCCCGTCCTCGATGTGAGAACGAAGCTCACGACAGACCCGCACGAGGTGCTCGACGTCGCTGATTGTGCCAACCCAGCACTCAGCCTCGACCTTGCCAGCGGTGGTGAAGCGAACGGGACGCACGTCGGACATGGGGATAAACCTATAGTCAGCAGCATCGCTCGCGCTCACCCGTTTCCGCGGGGCGCGTCAGTCCCCCGAAGAAACTCTCAGTCAGGTAGATACCTGAGCGTCCAGTCGCTGTCATATTGCTTCGGGGTGCCGAGTTCCGTGCGCCACGTGACTCGGAGGCGGAATCGATACCGCCTGGGAGTCCAAGGAATGACGAGCCTCGCAGGGTTGGAGGCATGGCTTTCGCGGTCTGCCCTCTCCTTTTGGATGGCCTCGGCCAGCGTAGGTATTTGGAAACGGATAGTCTCGCGTCCGACTACGACCATCGGAAGCTTGTTGGCTTCGGTGACCTCGCGGAACATGAACTGCACGACGGTTTCGTGTGCTGTGTTCTTGCCAATGTTCTGAATCTTGACCATATCTTCGTGGTCCGAATCAAAGCGCCAATCCCAGTCGACGTCGTGTTGTTCGTCACTTCTCGCCGCAACTCGACCGGAGATTTCATTTGCTTCGCGAGCGATGCCGTTGGATTCCTCCGACAGGGTGTTCGCTTGCTTTGAGATGCTGTTGGCGTCTTTCGCGATCAAGTTGGCGGCCGCCGCGGCTTCCTTGGCCTGTCGTGCGTGGCGCAGTCCGACAAGCCCGACCACAAAGCCGGTGATCCCAAAGAGCGCGGCGACACCCGCGGCCGCCCAGGCAGCGAGGGCGGAGGAATCAGCAGGCGACATGGGTCGAATATATCGACGCATCCCTTCTGGCGAATAAGCCGAGGGAATGTCAGCAGGTGCCCATACTGTCTAGTCGCAATCACATTCGGCATCGGAGGATTCCATGGCAGTCCATTGGGTGAACTACGACCTGAACAAGTCCGGCCAGGACTACTCAAAGCTCATCGACTATCTAAAGTCGCACCAATCCTGGGCGAAGCCGCTAAAGAGCAGCTTCTTCGTCAGGACATCGTTCACGGCAGCACAGCTTCGAGACGGCGTAATGAGCCGCGTCGACTCGAACGACTCGGTGGTCGTGGTTGACGTGACCTCGGACAACTGGGCCGCATTCAACATCCCCGACGACGTGGCGAAGTGGCTACAGGCCAACATGTAGGCAGTGGTAACCGCTCACGCGCGAGCGGTAACCAGAAACCGCCCCGCGGAAGCGCGTCTATGCGAGCGACCGCACTCGGGCCAGTGTTTCGTCCGTCCTTGTGTAGAGTTCGCGCTCGCGTACGGTCCCGCTCGCTGAGTCATGAATGCTCAACGCTTCTCGCAGCAGGTTCAGACCCACTAGGCGCTTGTCTGGACCTGGTGAGCCTGCGGGGTACTCCAGAAAGAGCACAGCGCCGTTGTAGAGGCATATGGATTCATGTACGCGGTTTTGATCCTTGAGTACTGCGCTCCCAGGATGTGACGGTGCGAAGAGGCGCAGCAGGTTGAGCGCCTCAGCCAGGGTCTTGCCCGCTTCGCTGAACCGTTGCTCCTCAATCAGGATTGCGCCCAGGTGGATTAGCGTGCCGACCAGTGCGTCATAGCGGAACCAGTCCCATGAATTCTCGCTTGCTTCATCTCGCCGCATTGCGACCATGAAGGCTTGCTCTCGGGAGTTGTTCACGTCGTCGCGGCCTCTGATCAAATAGGGCCGATCGCGATTTGAGTTGTATCCAAGCGGGCCGGGCGTCTGCATGCGCGTAATCCTATTTGGGCGGGACCTCTCGCTGTGGGCAGGCCTCGCGGACTCTGAATCGTGCGTGGCGCGTCAGCTCGGGCTTGCGAGGGCGGGTCCTACGACGATCAAGCCTCCGATGAGGCCGCAGGCGAGCGAGCTGATGAGTTCGCGGACCTCGCCGGCGGCATCGACCTGAGCCTGCTGTCGAGCGTGGTCGTGGCCGGCGTCCTGTACGGGACGCTGCTCGCGATCTTCCCGGAGCCGCGCTACGTGTTCGGCCCGGAGGGCCCCCGCGGCGTGCGCTCGGCCGACGCGGTCGTGCCGCCCATCCACCTGGACGAGCGGTCGGCGGCGGCCCGTGCGCACGCGCGCCGGGCGAAGGGCCGGCCGCTGGATGGGCACACCTTCGAGCAGGAGGCCGGAGCATGAGCGAGCAGGACGTCCTCGCCGCGGTCGACCGGATCGTCGACGACTTCGGCAGCCACCGCCGCGACGCCTACTTCTCCGGCTTCGCCGACGACGCCAGCTTCGTCCTGCACACCCACCCCGTCCGGCTGGAGTCGCGCGCCGAGTACGAGGCGGCGTGGGACGGCTGGGAGCGCGACGGCTTCCAGGTGCTCGGCTGCCGCTCGACGGCACGGCGCGTGCAGTTCGCCGGCGAGGACGTCGCCGTCTTCACGCACGACGTGGAGACCGAACTCGCCGACGGCGACGGTCGCACGACCGTGCGGGAGCGCGAGACCATCGTCATGCAGCGCCGCGACGGCGCGTGGATCTGCGTGCACGAGCACCTGTCGCCGCGGGAGGACCCCGATGCAGAGGAGTGACGGATGAGGGTGATCGACCTGAGCCACCCGATCCGCAGCGGCATGACGGTCTTCCCCGGCGACCTGGACGTGCGCGTGGAACCGGCCGTGACGATCGCGGAGGCCGGGGTGAGCGTGCTGCGCCTGGAGCTCGGCAGCCACACCGGCACGCACATCGACGCGCCCTCCCACACGGTCCAGGGCGGCGCGACCATCGACGCCGTCGACCTCGGCCGGCTGGTCGGGCCGGCGCGCGTCGTCGACGTGAGCGGCCTCGCGCCGCGCACGCGGATCGGCGTGGAGGACGTGCGCGAGGCGCTGCGGGAGGCCGAGCCGGGCGACATCGTGCTGTTCCGCACGGGCTGGTCGGCGCAGTTCGACGAACCCGGCTACCTCGACCACCCGTTCCTGGACGCCGGGATCGCCTCCGCGCTGCTCGACGCCGGCGTGACCGTGGTCGGCGTCGACGCGCTCAACCCGGACGAGACCGTGGCCGATGACCCTGCCCCTGCCCTGCCGTTCCACGACGTGTTCCTCGGCGCGGGCGGGCTCATCATCGAGAACCTCACCCGACTCGACCTGGTCACGGCGCGCGCACCGCGGTTCGTGGGGCTGCCGCTGCCGATCGCGGGAGGCGACGGGGCGCCGTTGCGGGCGGTCGTGATCGAGGAGTAGCGCTCGGCCGGGCCTCCTAGGATTGGTGGATGACCGACGACGCCGAGTCCGCCGAACGCACCGCGACGGGGTGGATCGTGCTCGTCTACCGGGTGCCGTCCGAGCCCACCCGGCTGCGGGCCACGGTGTGGCGGCGGCTGAAGGCGCTCGGCGCGATCTACCTCCAGAACTCGGTCGCCGCGCTCCCCGACGACGTCGCGAGCGAGCGGGCGCTGCGCAAGCTGCGGCACGAGATCCTGGAGCTCGGCGGCACGGCGGCGCTGCTGCGGTCGGAGGTCCTCGCGGGCGAGGCCGGCATCGTCTTGGCGTTCCAGGACGCCCGCACCGACGAGTACGAGGAGATCATCGACCGGTGCCAGGGCTTCCTCCGCGAGCTCGAGAAGGAGTACACCGAGTCGCACTTCAGCTACGCCGAGCTGGAGGAGAACGAGGTCGACCACACCAAGCTGGTCAACTGGCTGGAGAAGGTGCAGACCCGCGACCGCTTCGGAGCGCCGAAGCGCGCCGAGGCGGAGGAGGCTGTGGCGTCGTGCGCCGCGGCCCTGGAGGAGTACGCCGCACGCGTGTATGCGGAGGAGCCGGAGGGGCACTGACCTCTCAGCGCAGCTCCGGCTCAGAACTCAGCGCAGCGCGCGCCGGATGCCGTACGGGATGAGGATCAGCACGGCGAGCGGCATGACCACCCAGGCGCCCGGCCAGCCGCTGACCGCGAACGTGATCGCGAGCGCGACCGCCGTGCCCGCGGCGATCTGCCAGTCGTCGCCCACAATGAAGTCCCACCAGAACATCCCGAACGAGCGCAGTCCGCGGACGACCGCGTTCTGCCGCTGCGGCTGAGCGGCGGGAGCGGGGGCGGGCGTCGCAGCAGCCTCCGTCTCGTGTCCGTGGCCGTCGACGGTCGTCGCGACGAGCACCGGCGCCGGCTCGTCGCGACGGAGCTGTGCTGCCTTGCGGCGGCGCAGGACGCCGACGAGCAGCAGCGCGAACACCGCGACGGCCGGGATGAGCACCAGCAGTGCGAGGTCGGATCCCGGCCAGACCGCTCCGGCGCCCTCCGCGCCCCAGAACAGTCCGAACGAGGTCAGCATGACGCCGACGACGAACTTCAGGGTGTTCTCCGGTACGCGTGACAGCGGTGCACGCACCGCCGCGCCGATGAGGACCACCACGACGATCGCCGCGGCGGCGCCGAGGGAGGCCAGCCCGATCTGCTTCTGGTTCGCGCCGAAGGTGAGGACGATGAAGACGACCTCCAGTCCCTCCAGCAGCACCGCTTTGAACGACAGCGTGAAGGCGTACCAGTCGCTCACACCGAGGCGGCTCTCCTTGCGAGCCGCGCGCGCCTCCTCCACCTCCCGCTGGTAGATGAGCGTCTCGTCGTGCAGGGCCTTGAAGCCGCTGGCGCGCAGCACGGCCTTGCGGATCCACTGCATGCCGAAGACCAGCAGCAGGCCGCCGACGACCAGCCGGAGGAAGCCGAGTGGGATGAGCGTGATCGCCGGGCCGACGATGGCGACGATGACGGCGAGCACGAGCACGCCGACCACCGTCCCCGTCAGCGCGGAACGCCAGTTGCGGGTGGCGCCGGCGGCGAGCACGATCGTGGTCGCCTCGACGGCTTCGACCAGGCACGCCAGGAAGACGGCGATGAACAACGCGAGTGAGTTCACGGGTGTCCTTCCGAGGGAGTCATCAGGAAGTGTAACCGCTGTTAGCTCGAACGTGTGACGAACGGTGCGTGAACGACGAAGCCCCGCGGCGATCGGATCGCTGCGGGGCTTCGGTGGAGGTGTCGGCGCTAGGCCGCGACGCGGCGCCCGCTCCCGGCGAACACGCGCGCGGCGACGAGGTTCCAGAGCCCGGCGAACAGCAGGACTCCGGCGACGCCGTTGAGCACGCCGCCGATCACGTCGGTCCCGTAGTGGACGCCGACGTACAGGCGCGACCACATCACGACGGCGACGAAGACCGCGCCCACCACGATCACGATCGTGCGGGCGAGCGTGCCCCGGCACACCATCGCGAGTGCCGTCACTAGCGCAGCGGCGAACACCACGTGCCCGCTCGGGTAGCTGAGCGTCGCCGGGTTCACGTGCAGCAGGTGGGTCAGGCCGGCGGTCGTCGGGCGCGGCTGGGCGACGACGGCCTTCACGATCAGCGTGGTGAGCCAGCCGAGGCCGGTGACGAGGACGGCGCCGAGGGCGAGCCTCCAGCCCTTCACGAACAACAGGATCACGAACGTGATCACCAGGATGACCGCGACGATCGTCGGCCTGTCGAGCTGGTCCAGCAGCAGGGCGACCTTGTCGAGCAGCGAGGAGTTCACTTTGTTGACCGCGGCGTCCAGCGACTCGAAGCGGAGGGCGACGACCCACTTTGCGGCGAAGCCGAGCGCGAAGGTCAGGACGAACAGGACGACGGTCCAGACGATCCAGTGTCGGGGGATGCGGAGCTGGGCGGGCTTCACGAGACGGGTCTCCTTTCGGGGGGACGTCTCAGTCAAGCACTTTTCGGCTCAGCAACCTCTAAGAGACCACGGAGAATCGTGGCGCGTCTCTCAGGCGACCTTCGCCGGGCGGGTGTTGACGACCTCCACGTGAGCGTCGATGAACGTGTGGACGCTCTCGTTGATGTGGTACTGCGTGTGCGACAGGCGGGCGTCGTGCGAGTGCACCAGGTCGCGTGCGGCTGCGCGGCGGGCGCGGAGGCCCGCCAGCGCGACCGTCGCGCAGATCAGCACGGCCACCGCGACCGCGACCGCCACCGCGTCCGCGAGGAGCAGCCAGCCGGCCGGGAGGTGCGCCGCCACCGCGAAGCCCGCGGCCACGGCGACCGCCGCCAGCAGTGAGCCCGAGACCAGCACGGTGCGGCGGGCGAGCGCCCACGGGCTCGAGGCGAGCAGCGCGGAGGCCGCGACGATCTCCCGCTCCTGCTGGCGGCGGCGTTCCTTGGCCCAGTGCAGGTCGCGTTCGTGGCGGCGGGCGAGCCGCTGCGCGTCGTCGTGGGCGCGGTTGTAGGAGGTGTGCTGGTTCACAGACGTGTCCTTCGGGTAGACGTGGCTGTCCCGGGTCTGGGCGGAGCCATGTGCTGTGGTGCGGTGTGCTGTGTAGCGGTGTGCTGAGGTGCTGCGCGGCGCGAGCTGCCGCGCGCGGCTCAGTGCGAAGGCGTGGTGACGACCGACGAGGAGCCGGTCGGCAGCGACGACACCGAGCCGAGCGTCGGCGACTGGCCGAAGGCCGGGGCCGAGACGACGGGCGACGGCACGTGCGCGGGCGGCGGGGTCAGAGCGACGACCGGGGCGAGCGCGGGCGAGGAGGACGTGGCCGGGGCGGCGGGTGCGCCGGCCTCAGCGGAGTCCACGGAGCGTCGTCCGCTCGGGGCGGGCAGCGACTCGGGGGCGCGGAGGCCGATGTCGGAGAGCGTGCCCTCCGTCCAGCCCGCGCGCTGCGCGGTCTGCCAGGCGGCGAGGTAGTCGGCGATGGCGGTGTCCAGGTCGTTCAGCCGCTTGGCGAGGTCGCGGACCGCGTCGAGGCGGGCGGTGATCTCGGACTCGAGGAGCACGTGCGCGCGCTCCGCGGCCTTTTCGGGGTCAACAGTGGTACCGAATGTCGGGTTCATGGTACGTCCTTCAGCTTGCGTCGGGTCGGTGCGAAAGGCTGTAACTGCGACGCTGCGATGCGTCACGCCGAGCATAACCAGAAAGACCGTTCTGTGGGTCATTTGGAGGACACGAATCTGTCCCCCAATCCGGGCGACACGATCACGGCGTGTCGCGACGTCCGCGGCGCGTCTCAGGGGCGCAGCAGCACCTTGCCGGTGCGGCCGGAGCGGGTGGCGACCTCCACGGCCTCCCGCACCTGGTCGAACCCGAACACGGCCTCCACCGGCAGCGTGATCGCTCCCGTCGCGGCGGCGCGGATCAGCTCGCCGAAGAGTTCCGCGCGCTTGCCCGGCTCCATCGAGGAGCTCACCTTGCTGCCCCAGAAGCCCTTGACCACGGCCTGCTTGAAGATGAGGTCACCGGACGACAGCCGCATCGGCTCGCCCCCGGTGGAGCCGAACGACACCAGCGTGCCGCCCTCCGAGACGAGCGCCAGGAGGTCGCCGCTCGCCTCGCCGCCGATCGAGTCGACCGCCACCGCGATCGGCGCGCCGTCCGCGAGGGCGCGCACGCGCTCGCGCCAGCCGTCGGCGCCGGTCGCGACCAGGTTCGGGATGCCCTGCGCCGCCAGTGCGTCGGCATCGTGCTGCCGGCGCACGAGCCCGATGACCTTCTCGTCGCGGGTCGCCGCGAACTGCGCGAGCAGCCGCCCGACCGCGCCGTTCGCCGCGTTCTGCAGGATGACCTCCCCCGGCTTCACGTCGAGGTAGTCGAGCAGGCTGAGCGCGCTGAACGGCATTGCGACGAGCTGGGAGGCCACCTCGTCGCTCAGCCCGTCCGGCACGGGGATGAGCGCCCCGGCCGGCGCGACGAAGGCCTCCGCCCAGACGCCGAACGTGCCGCCGGTGACGACGCGCTGCCCGACGGCGAGCGCCGTGACACCATCGCCGACCGCGTCCACGACGCCGACGGCCTCCGTCCCGGAGCCGGCGGGGAGGGCCGGTTTGAAACCGTACGTGCCGCGGATGGTCCACAGGTCGTGGTTGTGGATGGGCGAGAGGACCGTGCGCACGCGCACCTGGCCGGCTCCCGGTTCTGGGAGCGGCCGCTCCTCCACCTTGAGGACCCGTGCCGGGTCGCCGAACTCGTCCTGGACGATCGCGCGCATGGGGTCCATGCTATTCGCGCCCCCGCCCCACCCACCAGCCACCGCCGAAGGGCACGTTAACGCCCCTAAAACGCGCTTTTAGGGGCGTTTACGTGCCCCTCGGCGTTCGACGGTGTGGGTGAGGAGTGCGTATAGTGGGCCGGGAACGTTCCCGGCATGCGCGGGAGCGCCGTGATCGAAGGAGCTGACGATGGACGATCCTGCGCTGGTCCTCGGGCTCGCGGTGCGCGTCGCGGTCGCGATCGCACTCGGCGCGGCCATCGGGCTCGAGCGGCAGTGGCGGCTGCGGACGGCCGGCATCCGCACCAACGCCCTCGTCGCCGCGGGCGCCGCGCTGTTCGTCATCGTCGGCTCCGTCGGACTGACCGGGCCGGACGCCGACCCGACCAGGGTGGCGGCGCAGGTGGTCTCGGGCATCGGCTTCCTCGGCGCGGGAGTGATCCTGCGCGACGGCTTCAACATCCGCGGGCTGACCACCGCCGCGACGCTCTGGTGCGCCGCCGCTGTCGGCTCGCTCGCCGGAGCGGGCAGCCTGCTCATGGCCGTGGTCGGCGCGGCCGGCATCGTGGGGACGAACATCCTGCTGCGCCCGGTCAGCTCCTTCGTCAACCGCCGCACCCGGCGCTGGGCCGAAGACCCGGCGGACACCGAGGATGCCGAGGAGCTCGGCGACTTCACGCTGGAGGCCGAGACGACCGAGAAGAGCGAGTCCCGCGTCCGGGCGCTCGTCCTCCACGCCGTCGACCGGCCCGACCTGGTGCTGCACTCGGTGGACAGCGCCCCCGGGCCGCACTCGCGCGTGACCGTCATCGCCCGGGTCAGCTCGGCCGATCCGGGATTGCCGGGCGTGCTCGAGCGCGCGGTGCAGCGGCTCAGCCTCGATCCGAAGGTGGTCGGCAGCCGCTGGTGGCCGACCGAGTCCGAGGACTAGACAGTGCTCGAGAACGCGCTCAGCGCGCGGCGGCGACCGTCGCGCCCGGCACGAGCTCCCCGCGCATCAGGATCTGGCCCGGCTCCCCCGCGCCCTCCTCGATCGCGTCGATCATCAGCTCCACCGCGGCGCGGCCGATCTTCTCGATGGGCTGGCGGAACGTCGTCAGCTCCAGCAGGGAGGTCGTGAGAGGGCCGATCCCGTCGAACCCGGTCACCGAGAGCCGGCCCGGCACGTCCACGTCCGCCGCCCGGCAGTACTCCATGACGGCGACCTGGGTGCGGTCGTTCGGGCACATGATGGCGGTGAGGTCCGGCAGGCCGACGAGGTCCGGCAGCACGGCCCGCACGTCGGCGTTGGTGGCGACCTCCCGCACGATCACGGTCGCGCCGCCCTCGCGGAGCCGGGCGATCATGGCCACGCCGCGCAGGTGCTGGCTGTACGAGTAGGCGCCGTCCACGAGGATCACCGCGACCGTGCGGTGGCCGAGCCCCAGGAGGTGGCCGGCGAGGCGTTCGCCGCCGTCGCGGTCGTCCACACAGACGCTGGAGAGCGCGGTCTCGCGACGACCGGCCGCGACCACGGGGAGGCGGTCGACGAACGGAAGCACCTGCTCGGACGGGAACCGCGCCGAGCAGACCAGGAGGCCGTCGACCTGCAGCGAGATCAGCGTCCGCAGCGCCGTGAGCGCGTTGTCGAGGGTCAGGTCGCCCGGGTTGGTCGCCGTGACGACGGAGTAGCCGAGCTCGGTCGCGCGAGTCTGCATCGCCACGTGCAGGTAGCCCGCGAACGGGTCGGTCACATCGTGCAGGACGACGCCGAGTGTCTTGGTGCGCTCGGAGACGAGGCCGCGCGCCATCGCGTTGGCGACGTAGCCGAGCTGGTCGGCCGCCTCGACGACGCGCTGCCGCACGCTCTCGCTCACCTCGCCCTGGCCGAGCAGGGCACGGGAGACCGCGGACTTCGAGACGCCGGCCGCCTTCGCCACGTCGATGATCGTGGGTGGTCTGGTGCGCTCGCGTGGCACGTGGGCTCCCTGGGCGGCGAGGAGGGACGGGGTCGGCGCCAGCCTATTCGCCGAGCGCCGCCTCCCGCACGCTCGCCGCGAGGTCGGGATGGTCGGCGAAGACCGCGGCGACCCCGCTGCGCATGACCGGCTCGAAGACGCGCCGCCAATCGCCGGGTGTGCCGGGCGCCGCGCCCAGGCGTGCGGACGGCGGCAGGAACTCGTTCTCGGGACGCAGCGTCCAGCAGTACGTCTGCAGCCCCGCGGCACCGGCCCGGCGCGCGATGTCGGTCGCGGCCAGGGCGCCCTCCCGGTTCGTCCGGAGCATCCGTGACAGGTCGACGCTGACGCCGGTGAGCCCGGAGGCGGCGAGCTCGACGAGCCCCGCGTCGGTCACGTCGTCGTCGTAGCTGCGCGCCAGCGACCCGGACCGGGCGACCCGGTCGGCGGGAGCCCCGTGCGCCTCCACGAGGTAGACCAGGTCGGCGTCGAGCCCGCGCGCGGCGAGCGAGAGCAGGACGTCCTGCTCGAAGCTCTCGACGGCCAGCGGCGCCCCCCGGTCCCAGTCGGCCGCGGCCAGCTCGGCGAGGAACAGCTCGTCCAGCGGAAGCCCGAGCGACTCGAAGTAAGTGGCGTGCTTGAGCTCCGCGACGATCCCGAGCTCGCGCCCGTGCCGTTCGGAGGCGGCCGAGACGAGGCCGAGCAGGTCGCGCAGACGCAGGATGCCGTGCAGGGAGTCGAACGTTGCGCTGAGCGGCCGCAGCGCGTCCAGCCGCTCGACGCAGCGCAGCGTGGCGAGTTGGCGCCACGTGAAGTCCTCGGTGAACCAGCCGTCGAGCACGGCGCCGTCGATCTCCTTCGTGGTGCGCAGCGCGGCGAACTCCGGCCGGGAGGCGACGTCGGTGGTGGTCGAGATCTCGGCGTCGTGGCGGAGGACGAGCACACCGTCGCGGGTGGCGACGATGTCGGGCTCCACGGCGTCCGCGCCGAGGGCGAAGGCAAGCTCGTAGGCGGCCGTGGTGTGCTCGGGCCGGTAGCCGCTGGCGCCGCGGTGGCCGATGATCGCCGGGGATGTCGCATCGGGCGGCGCGATGCGGGGACGCGCGATCGACGCCGGAGTTCCACTCGCCTCGGTCCGCATTGCACCCTCCCTGATCGCACGATTTGTTCACCCAGGCGTTACCCCGCGTCACCGGGAACGTTCCCGAATGCTCTGTAGATTAGCAAACACCACCAGGGTCGCGCCGACCGCCTCCGCGTTGCGGAGCATCGCTCCCTCTGGTACTTTCCATCAAACCGGGAACGTTCCCGTAATGACGCGGGCAGGAGTGAGATGACACAGACGACAGCACCGGGGCGCCGCGCCCGCAGCGGCATCCGGGCCGGCATCGGCCCGTGGATGCTGCTCCCCGCGGCGGTCCTCATCGCCGTCTTCCTCTACGGCCCGCTGGTCACCGGGGTGCGGCTCAGCCTGTTCGGCACCGACCTGTTCGGCGACCCGACCCGCTTCGTCGGGCTCCAGAACTACGCGAGGCTGCTCGGGCAGCCGTCGTTCTGGCAGGTCGTCGGCACCACGATCCTGATCGCCGGACTGTCGATGGCCATGTCCGTCGGCGTCGCGCTCTCCGCGGTCATCCTGCTCCGCAAATGGATTCCGGGCCGCGGCGTCTTCCGCGTGGTCTTCTCGCTCCCGTTCGCGTTCTCCGCCGCGTCCGCATCGGCGATCTTCTCCGGGATGTTCGCCCCGGCGGCCGGCGTGGTCAACCAGATCCTCGCGCACGCCGGGATCGGCGCCGTCCCCTGGCTGCAGCAACCGGGCTGGGCGATCTTCACGATCGCCCTGACCACGGCCTGGTACGAGCTCGGCTTCGCCTTCCTCGTGCTCGCGGCCGCCATGCGCACCCTCCCGCCGGAGGTCATCGAGGCCGCGGAGCTCGACGGGGCCTCCGGGATGCGGTTCGTGCGCTCGCTCCTCATCCCGCTGCTCAGCCCGAGCCTGTTCTTCCTGCTGGTCACCCAGACCATCTCGGGCCTGCAGACGTTCACCCAGGTGCGCATCCTCACGGGAGGCGGCCCCGCGGGCGGCACCACGACGCTCGTCTACCAGCTCTACATGTACGCGTTCGGCCAGGGGACGCCCGACTACGGCCGGGCCTCCGTGGTCGCCGTCGTCCTGGTGCTGATCGTCGCGCTGATCACCTGGCTCCAGTTCCGCTTCGTCAACAGGAGGGTCACCGCATGAGCGCCACCGGCTCCGTCACCCGCACCGCGCCTCCGGGCCCGCGAACCGCCGACCTTCCGCGTCCGCGCCGCCCCCGCCGTCCGCGCCTGCGCGCCGCCGACCTCCCGCGCCTGCTCCTCCTGCTCGTGCTCGCGGTGTTGATCGCGTTCCCGATCTATCTCACGTTCGTGAGCGGCTTCTTCCGCACCGGCGCGTTCGTCCGCAGCGGGCTCTTCCCGCCGCCCAGCGACTTCACGCTGGACAACTTCACCGCGGCGCTCACTGCGATCCCGCTCGGGCAGCAGTACCTGACCAGCATCGTCGTGATGGTGCTGCAGACGCTGGGGCAGCTCGTCACGTCCGCCCTCGCGGCCTACGCGCTGGTGTTCCCGAAGTGGCGGGGACGCGGGATCGCCTTCGCGCTCGTGATCGCGACGCTCGCCATCCCCGGCGAGAGCCTGGTGGTGCCGAACTACCAGCTCGTCAGCAGCCTGGGCCTGCGGGACACAGTCTTCGGCATCATCATCCCGTACCTCGCGTTCGGCTACCCGATCTTCCTGCTCCGTCAGGCGTTCGCCTCGCTGCCGCGGGAGATCTGGGAGGCCAGCCGGCTGGACGGCTGCGGCGACTTCCGCACGCTGCTTCTCGTCGTGCTGCCCGCCTGCCGCACCCAGGTCACCACCGCGATCATGTGGAGCGCGCTGTTCGCCTGGAACGGCTTCTTCTGGCCGCTGCTCATCACCGACAGCCCGGTCAACCGCACCGTGCAGGTCGGGCTCTCCCAGCTCGTGTCCTCGGAGTCCACGGCGCCGGCGGCCGTCTTCGCCGGCACCGCACTCGTGCTCCTGCCGACCGTCATCCTCGTCATCGTCAGCCAGAGGTTCCTCCTCTCGGGCATGTCGCGTGGCGTCCTCCGCTGAACCCACCACCACCCAGAGAGAAAGTGAACGCACCGCAATGAAGAGATCCGTCACCCTGGGAGCCGCCGCGCTCCTCCTGCTCTCGCTGGCCGGCTGCAGCGCCGGCGCCGACGCGCCCTCCACGCCGTCCGCCTCCGGCGCTCCCGGCCCCTCCGCACTGGCGAACGCCAAGGGCATCACCGAGATCAGCTTCTGGCACGGCCTCGGCGGCATCAACGCACAGGCCCTCCAGTCGCTCATCGACGAGTTCAACACCGAGAACGCCGGCAAGATCAAGGTCGACACGAGCGCGCAGGGCTCCTACGCCGACCTCCTGGCCAAGTACACGGCGTCGCTGCGCGACAAGTCGACCCCGACCGTCACCCTCAGCAACGACATCTCCTCCGGCTTCCTCTACGACGTCAAACGCAGCGTGTCCCCCGAGGCGATGGCCGCGGCCAACCCGGGCGACCTCAAGCTCAGCCAGCTCGCCCCCGCCGGCAAGCGCTACTACAGCGTGGACGGCAAGCTGGTCGCCGTCCCGATGAACATGTCCACGCCGCTGCTGTTCGTCAACACCGACCTGCTGCAGAAGGCGGGCGTGGAGACCTCCTCGCTGAAGACGCTCGACGGCCTCGCCGCCGCCGCGACGAAGATCAAGGACGCCACCGGCGTCCCCGGCATCGCGGAGGCGTTCGACGACTGGTGGTTCGAGCAGCTCACCGCCACCAGCGGCAACCTGTACTGCACGCCGGAGAACGGCCGCGGGACGAAGAGCGCCGACAAGGTCAGCTTCCAGCAGCCGTCGCAGGTGAAGGCGTTCTCCACGATGGCCGGCATCTACAAGGCGGGCGCCGGACTCGACGTCGGCACGGACAACAACAACGCCGTCACCGCGTTCGCGGCCGGCAAGACCGCGATGATGTTCAACTCGTCGGCCGTCGCCGCCTCGGTCGCGAACAGCACGACGTTCCCGTACGTCGCCCTGCCGTTCCCGCTGTCCGCGCCCGCCTCGAAGGCAGGCACCGTCGTCGGCGGCTCGGCCATGTGGCTGAGCAACCAGGCCACCCCGGCGCAGCAGGTCGCCGGATGGAAGCTGATCTCCTTCCTCGCCTCCCCGGCCTCGCAGGCGACGTTCAGCGAGGCGACCGGCTACGTCCCGGCGAACACCGCGCTGGAGAACTCGTCGGCGCGCAAGGACTACCTGGCCTCCCACCCGGTCGCCCAGGTCGCGATCGACGAGGTCAAGAACGTCGCCGACGTGCCGGCCAGCAACGGCTGCTTCACGGGAGCCTTCAGCGCCATCCGCACGGCGATGATCCCGCAGATGCAGGCAGCGTTCTCCGGCTCGAAGAGCATGCAGGAGGCACTCACCGACGCGACGACTGCCGCGAACCAGGCGATCTCCGACTACAAGGCGCAGCTCGCCGGCGACTGACGGCGAGTCGGCAGACGCGGGGCGGAGTCCGGACGGGCTCCGCCTTTCGTCGTCTCAGGCGCCGGACGCCGCTCCTGCGAACGCCCGCTCCAGCAGCCCGTCGTACTCGCGCTTGGCGTTGTCGTGCACGCGCGCGCCGTCGGCGGTGATGCCGACGAACAGGGCGCGCCGGTCGTAGTCGCAGGTGTTGCGCTCGACCAGCCCGGCCTTGACCAGGCGCTCCACGATCCGGGAGAGCGCGCTCTGGGTCATCGGGGTGAGGTCGACCAGGTTGCGCATGGTGCACGACTCGTTCGCGTAGCCGGCGACGAGGTCGAGCACCTCGTACTCGCTCAGGCCGAGCTGGTGGCTCTGCTGGAGGGTGCGCTCCAGCTCCGCGGCGGTGCTCAGGTAGAGGCCCTGCAGCTCGCGCCAGCGGGCCGAGACGTCGACCGGTTCGTTCACGGGTGCAATGATACGCTCGCTTTCTTGCGAGCTACATGAATGTGCATACTTTGCTGAGACAATCTATTCCGTGTCATAGACTTGCCCTCGTGCTGAACTCCGACACCACCTCCCGCCCCGCCGTCCGGCCGTCGCCGCCCTCGAAGTCCACCCCGGCCATCCGCTGGAGCCGCGCCCGCTGGCTGCTGCTCTTCGCGACCTGCATCGTCATCGCCCTCGACGGCCTCGACGTGTCGATGGTGGGCGTCGCCCTCCCCTCGATCGGCAAAGAGCTCGGCCTGCAGCCGGGCGCGCTGCAGTGGATCGTGTCGGGCTACGTGCTCGGCTACGGCAGCCTCCTGCTGCTCGGCGGGCGCCTGGCCGACCTCCTCGGCCGCCGCACGGTGCTCCTCGTCGCGCTGAGCGTGTTCACCGTTGCCTCCCTCGCCGGTGGCCTCTCGATGGACGCGGGCCTCCTCATCGCCAGCCGGTTCGTCAAGGGCGTCGCGGCCGCCTTCACCGCTCCCGCCGCGTTCTCGCTGATCACGACCAACTTCGAGGAGGGGCCGCAGCGCAACAAGGCCATCTCCATCTTTACGACGTTCGCGGCGAGCGGCTTCTCGCTCGGCCTGATCATGAGCGGCCTGATGACGTCGCTGAGCTGGCGCTGGACCTTCCTCTTCTCCGTTCCGCTCGCCGTTCTCGCCCTGGTGCTCGGCTTCCTGTTCGTTCCCAAGGACG
The DNA here is from genome assembly GCF_042791795.1 of Leifsonia sp. NPDC056665. NCBI lineage: Bacteria > Bacillati > Actinomycetota > Actinomycetes > Micrococcales > Microbacteriaceae > Leifsonia > Leifsonia sp. NPDC056665. The sequence continues at coordinate 230,265 of NZ_JBHTXK010000003.1, read as the reverse complement.
CCAGGGAGCGGGGCGCCGGCCACGACGTGCTCGGCGCGATCCTGCTGGCGGCCGGGATGCTGCTCCTCGTCTACACGGTGGTCTCCGCGCCCGGCGCCGGGTGGGGCTCGCTGCCGACCGTGCTCGGCTTCGTCATTGCAGGAGCGCTGCTCGCCGCGTTCGTGATCCTGGAGCTGCGGGTGCGGCATCCGCTCGTCCGGTTCGGGATCTTCCGGGTCGCGTCGGTGCTGCGGGCGAACCTCACCGCCATCACCCTGTTCGGCTCGTACGTGTCGTTCCAGTTCGTGCTCACGCTCTACCTGCAGGACGTCCTCGGCTGGTCACCGCTCGGCATGGCGCTCGCGCTGCTGCCGACCGGGCTGGTGGTCGTCGCGAGCGCTCCGTTCACGGACCGCCTGATCGACCGCTTCGGGCCGACCGTGCTGATCATCGTCGGCCTGGGGTCGCTCTCCGCCGGCTACCTGCTGTTCCTCCGGCTCGGCACCACCCCGGTCTACTGGCTGGACGTGCTGCCGCCCGTCGTGCTGCTCGGCGTCGGCTTCGGGATCGGCTTCCCTGCGATCCAGGTGCAGGCGACGACGGGTGTCCACAACGACGAGCAGGGCCTCGCGGCCGGGCTCGTGCAGACCAGCTCCCAGGTGGGCGGCGCGCTCGCGCTGGCGGTCACGACAGCGCTGATCGCGGGAGGCTCCGCGCCGGCGACGGGAGGCGCGGCGGGGCTCGCTGAGCAGCTCGCGCACTACCGCCCGGGCCTGTACCTGAGCGCGGGGCTCGCGCTCGCCGGGCTCGTGATCGCCGCGCTCCCGCGGCGCCGGCGCCGCCTCGTCCCCCAGCCCGCCCCCGAGGCCTGACCGCCGCGCCCCACTCCCACCACGCGCGAGGGGCACGTCGTTGTCACTTTCGGGCCTCCGAAACGACAACGACGTGCCCCTCGATGCTGATCAGGGCTGGTCGACGGGGCCGGAGAGCGCGGGAGGCGCGACGCGGAAGAGCCGCGTCCGCCACAGCAGGTAGCCCAGCCCGAGCGCGACCCAGACCCCGCCGACGACCATCGCGCTCGGCTCCAGGCTGAACCAGAGGGCGACGTTGACCGCCACCCCGAGCGCCGGCAGCACCACGAAGCCGAGGGCCGGGCGCCAGCCGCGCTGCTTCACGAACCGGATGTAGGTGAAGATCACCGACAGGTTGACGAAGACGAACGCCACGAACGCGCCGAAGTTGATGAGGGAGGCCGCGCGGCTGAGGTCGAGGAAGACGGCCGAGCACGCCAGCGCCGCGATGAGCAGCACGTTGCCGGCCGGGACGCCCGCCGTGTTGAGCCGCCCGAAGAACCGTCGCGGCAGCGCGCCGTCGCGGCCCATCGCGAACAGGAGGCGCGCCGCGCTCATCTGCTGCGTGATCCCGCAGCCGAGCACCGCCACCATGTAGCCGCCGATGAAGAGCGCCTGGAACGCCGCGCCGCCGATGTACTTCGCGATCTCCGGGGACGCTCCGACGATGTTGCCGACCGTCGACACGTCCGGGAACAGCACCTGCATCACGTAGGTGACGCTCACGAAGAACAGGCCGGCGACCCCGACGATGATCAGGATGGCGCGCGGGATGTCCCGCCGCGGGTGCTCGGCCTCCTCCGCGAGCGTGCTCACCGCGTCGAAGCCGAGGAACGACAGCGCCAGGATCGCCGCGCCCGACGCGATGGCGCCCGCGTCGATCCCGGGCGAGAAGAACGGCGCGACCGAGAAGTGCGCGCCGTTCGCGCCCTCCACGATGTTCTTGATCGTCAGCCCGACGAAGGCGACGGCCACGACCACCTGGATGACGACCAGGATCACGTTGACCTTGGCCGCGATCCGCACGCCGGTCAGGTTCAGCGCGGTGCAGACGGCGATGGTGGAGAGGATCCACACCCACGACGGCACCTCGGGGAACGCCGCCGTCATATAGATGGCGGAGAGCAGCGCGTTGATCATCGGCAGCAGCAGGTAGTCGAGCGTCGCCGCCCAGCCGACCAGGAAACCGAGGTGCGGGTTGATCGCCTCGCGGGTGTATGTGTACGCCGAGCCGGCGCGCGGGTAGAAGCGGACCATCTTGGCGTAGCTGAGCGCGGTGATGAGCACGGCGACCAGCACCAGCAGGTACGACAGCGGGACGTGCCCGTGCGTGATGTCGGCGACGATCCCGAAGGTGTCGAAGACCGCGAGCGGCGCCATGTAGGCGAGGCCGAGGAAGACGATGTGGCGCAGGGTGAGGCTGCGTCGGAGGCCGGCGGCCTGGAGGTCGTCGACGGTCTCGGCGGAGCGGGCGGGGGAGATGGCTGGATCGAGCTGGGACATCGGGTGGATCCTTTCGCTGCAGTGGGAGAGGAACGGGTGGGTGTAAGCGGCCGGGCCTAGTGCCCTGCCGCCGAGCAGTGCGCGAGCGCCCCGAACTGCTCCGGCGCCGCCGCGTCCCGGTCGGCGTCGTGCACGACCTCGCCCCCGACCACCGTCAGCGCCGCCTGCTGCTCCAGCAGCGCGGCCGGGTCGCCCTCGTGCTCGTAGAGGTCCGCAGACCACGCGACGACATCGGCGCGCGCGCCCACGCGCAGGACACCGAGGTCGCCCTCCGCGTGCCACGCCCACGCCCCCTCGCGGGTGTAGCCGCGGATCGCGTCGTCCAGGCCGATCCGCTCGGCAGGAGTCCAGGCGTCCCGACCATCGAGCCCCGCGCGGGTGAGGGCCGAGTAGAACCCGACGAGCGGGTCCATCTCGCCCACCTGCCAGTCGCTGGACAGCGCCACGTGCGCGCCCGACTCCATGAGCGAGCGCAGACGCCAGGCGCGGTCCCAGCGCTGCTCGCCGACGTTCTCCATCCAGGTGCCCGCGACGAGGTCGGGCGAGCAGTGCCGCGGCTGCATCGCGGCCGTGACGCCGAGGGCGGCGAAGCGGGGGAGGTCGTCGGGGTGCAGGCATTCGACGTGCACGATCCCGTGCCGGCGGTCGCGGGTGCCGTTGGTGCGCGCGGCGGCCTCGATCGCGTCGAGGGCGAGGCGGATGCCGCCGTCGCCGGTCGCATGGGTGTGGGTCTGGAAGCCGAGCCGGTCGAGCTCGGTGACGATGCGGGTCAGCTCGCCGATCGGGGCGCTGGGGTGGCCGCGGTGGCCGGGGCGGTTCGCGTAGTCGTCGAGCATCCATGCGGTGTGCGGCTCGATCACGTCGTCCGCGTAGAGCTTGACCGGGCCGAAGCGCAGCCGCTCGTCGGTCGTCGCGCCGTCGACGGCCTCCCGCAGCTCGCGCCGGAACGCGGCGTCCGCGTCGATCGGGTGGAACAGCGCCGCGATCACCCGCGAGCTGAGCAGCCCGCGCTCGCGCGCCCGGTCGAGGAGGCCGACCTCCGCGAGCGGGACCTGCGGCTCGACCACGGTGGTGATCCCCGACGCCGTGGCGAGCGCGAGGCTGCCGAGCAGACGGCGGTAGCGGCGCTCGGGCGAGTACAGCGGGATGTCGCGCTGCAGACCGGCGAGCCCCGCGGTCGTCATGGCGCTCGTGTAGAAGTCGGTGACCCAGCCGGTCGGCCGGCCGTCGTCGTCCCGCTCCGGACGGCCCCACGGGATGTCGCCGCCGCCCGCGATGCCGAGCGCGCGCAGGGCCGCGTCGTTGAGCCAGACCGAGTGCTGGTCGTAGGTGGTGACGAACACCGGGCGGTCGGTGAGCCCCGCCAGGTCGGCGGCGTTCGGGCGGCGGCCCGGCACGATCGAGTAGACGGCGTTCTCGGCGCAGATCCAGTCGAGGTCCGGGCGGCGCCCGGCGAGCTCGCGGATGCGGCGGCGCACCTCCTCGAGGGTCTCGGCGCCTTCCAGGCTCACCGCGTCCGGGTCGAAGCCGAGCAGGAGGTGGTTGTGGCTGTCGATGATGCCTGGCGTGACGAGGGCGCCGCCGAGGTCGCGGGTCTCGCGGGCGGCGGGGGCGTCCGCGACCGGCCCAACATAGCTGATCCGGCCCTCCGTCACACCCACGGCCTCGGCCCACGGCTGCGCGTCGTCGAAGGTCCTGACCCGGGCTCCGGTGAGGAGGAGGTCGGCGGTCTGAGCTGCGGTCACGGTGGTCCCATCGACGGTGAGGAGAATTCTTTGACACTTGCGTCAAAGAATTCCACGAGTGTGCCACGCCCCCGCGGAAGGTGTCAAGCGATCCCGTCCGCCGCGCGCCGGTAGGGTCGACTCATGGCACGGCCGAAGAAGCAGGATGAGCGTCGCGCCGACCTCATCGAGGCGGCGCTCAGCGCGGTCGGCGAGCGCGGCCTCCGCTCGCTCTCACTGGCCGACGTCGCGGCGAAGGCGGGGCTCACGCGCGGCGCGATCCTCTACTACTACGAGGACCTCGACCAGCTCCTGGTGGAGGCCCACCGCGCCGGCCTGGAACGGTTCTGCGACCACCGGGACGCCGTGGTCGCCGGCATCCCGGAGCCGCAACTGCAACTCGCCGCCGCCATCCGGGAGGGCCTGCCGAGCGGCCCGGACGACGCCCTCATGCGCCTGCTCTACGAGTTCGACGTGCTCGCCGGCACCTCCACGCTGCACGACGAGCTGGTCGAGCGGATGTACCTGCGCCAGCTCGCGACCTACACCGGCATCTTGGAGCGCGGCGCCGCGGCGGGCGTCTTCGCGCCGGCACTCCCCGTCGAGACGCTGGCCATGAACCTGGTCGCCCTGGAGGACGCCTACGGCCTCCACATCGTCGCGGGCAACAGCCTCATCACGGTCGCGAGCGCCGAGGCCGCCATGCGCGCCGCCGCCGCCGCCTTCGGCGCCCCCACCACCCTCCACCCGCCGAGGGGCACGTAAACGCCCCTAAAACCGCGTTGTAGGGGCGTTTACGTGCCCCTCGATCAGCCATCGGATGCGCTGGACCAGCTCTGCGGGTCTGTGGACGTCGTCCGCGGTGACGTGGATCATCCGCCAGCCGAGGTCCTCCACGCGTTCGCGTCGGCGGATATCCTTGCGCCAGGTCTGCCGGTCGACGCGGTGGATGTCACCCTCGTACTCCAGGGCGATGCGTTCACGTGGATAGGCCAGGTCGATCCGGGCGACGAACATCCCCGAGTCGTCCCGGAGTTCGTGGTTGAGCAAGGGGATCGGGAGCCCGGCATCCGCCAGGATCAACCGGAGCCGCGACTCACCCGGAGACTCCGAGCCCGTCCGGATCGACTCGAGCGCTTCCTTGGCACGAGCGATACCCCGGCGCCCGGGGGACGCCGCGATCGCGCGGGCCAGGGCGAGGCGATCGGTGAGCGGTTCGTCCCCTCCGATGAGGAAGTCACCCACCACGACCAGCGCATCCCGGTGGAGCAGCTGCGCGAGGTCGAGCCAGGTCTGCTCCGGTGTTGTCACCGGGAGGTCGCCGATCGTCCACGTCTCCCACCGTGTGAGCTTGTGCCCGGCGAAGCCACCGATCGTCGGAGCCCGGCCGGGCGCACGCACACTCACATGGATTCGCTCGTCCACGTGCGGCAGCGGTGCCCCGTAGAGCGTGGCCGCGGTGGTGTGGCTGAAGGCGAAGTCGAGCCCGCGATGCAGAGCGTATGCGCGACAGCGAGCGACCAGGCCGTCGCCCTGCGGCGTCAGTCGCGTCCCGCGCAACGGCGTGATCAGATCGGGCGCGCGCAAGCGTTTGCGGCTCACCCCTCGCGCGGTCGCCTGCGCGACGGTGAACGTGGAGTCGTGGAGCGCCGCAGGAAGTGCGGCCCGCTGTCGTGGCATGCCCGCCACCCTGCCATCCCGAGCCGCTGCTCCGGCACTTATCCACAGCCCACCCCGTCGAGGGGCACGTAAACGCCCCTAAAACCGCGTTGTAGGGGCGTTTACGTGCCCTTCGGCGACAGGACTACGCCGGCGGCGCCGTGCTCGCGCGTCGGATGAGGCGGGTCGGGAGGCGGATGTGCGTCGGGTCCGGCTCCTCGCCGGCCATCAGCGCCACCACCAGCTCCGCCGCGGCAGCGCCGAGGCGTCCCATCGGTTGCCGGATCGTCGTCAGCGGGGTGGAGTACCGCGACGCCTCCGGGATGTCGTCGAAGCCGACCACCGACAGGTCGCGCGGCACCTCCAGGCCGAGCTCATGCGCCACCTCGATGACCACGATCGCGGAGAGGTCGTTGGCGGCGAAGATCGCGCTGGGCCGCTCGGGCGCGGCGAGCAGGCGGCGGGCCGCCTCCCGTGCGCTCTCCTGCTCGTAGTTGCCGACGCCGACGATCGACGGGTCGAACGGGATGCCGGCCTCCGCCAGCGCGCGCCGGTAGCCTGCGTCGCGCGCGGCCGACGAGCGCAGGTCCGCGCGGCCGGCGACGAACCCGATCCTGCGGTGGCCCAGCCCGATGAGGAAGTCCACGGCGCTGCGCGCTCCACCGAAGCTGTCCGACTCCACCGTTGGGAGGTCGGCGCGGCCGGTGTGCGGGTCGACGGCGACGATCGGGACGTCCGCGTTCACGTTGACCACGGTCGGCGTCACCATGATGACGCCGTCGATGAGCGTTCCGCTCAGCCGGCTGAGCGAGCGCCGCTCCCAGCCCTCCGAGGCGCCGTGCCGGGAGCCGCTGTAGGCGAGGAGGTCGTAGTGGGAGTCCGAGAGGGCCGCTCCGACGCCTTTCAGCACTTCCGCGCTGAACGGCTCGAAGTCGGCCACGAGCACGCCGATCACGCCGGTCTGCCGCGAGCGCATGCTCGACGCGACGAGGCTCGACTCGTAGCCGAGCTCCTCCACGACCTGGAGCACCCGCTCGGCGGTGTGGGACGCGACGCCGTAGCGGCCGTTGACCGCTTTAGACACCGTCGCCGCTGACACTCCGGCGGCTTCTGCCACATCATTGATGGTTGGACGTCGTCCCATGATCGAGCAGCATAGCAATCTCGAAAAGGATTTCGAAAAGGATTTCGAAAACGTTTGACACTCTCTGAATCGCCTTGCGACACTGACGTGGTCCGGTCAGCCTCCCGGACCCGACGAGTTCGAGATCCGGCCCCAGGCGAGAGGCTTCGCCCGGCCGACACCCCAGCGAACTCACGTCACCGGGCATCGACGGAACCGTGGATGCCGCTCAACGAAGAGAACAGGTTGGAATCACATGAAAGCCAAGAAGCTCCTCATCGGAGCAGCTGTCCTGGCAGCCAGCACGATCGCGCTGAGCGCGTGCAGCGGGACTTCGGACAGCTCGAACAGCAGCAGCAAAGTCACCATGACGCTGTGGCAGAACTCCACCACGGGCCCCGGCCAGCAGTACTGGACGGACGCGATCGCGGCGTTCGAGAAGGCCAACCCCAACGTCACCATCAAGATGCAGTCGATCCAGAACGAGGACCTCGACGGCAAGCTGCAGACGGCGCTCAACTCCGGTGACGCCCCCGACATCTTCCTGCAGCGCGGCGGCGGCAAGATGGCCGCGATGGTGCAGGCCGGCCAGGTCATGGACCTCACCGACAAGGTCTCCTCCGACACCAAGAAGGTCATCTCCTCCGGCTCGTTCAAGGCGGAGACCTACCAGAACAAGGTCTACGCGATGCCGCTCTCGGTCCTCCCTGGCGGCCTCTTCTACAGCCAGGACCTCTTCAAGGCGGCAGGGATCGACGGGGCTCCCAAGACCATCGACGACCTCAGCGCCGACGTCCAGAAGCTGAAGGCCACGGGCGTCGCCCCGATCGCCCTCGGCGCCAAGGACGCCTGGCCCGCTGCGCACTGGTTCTACTGGTTCGCGCTCCGCGAGTGCTCCGGCACGACGATGGAGAAGACGGCCGACTCGAAGAGCTTCTCGGACGGCTGCTGGCTGAAGGCCGCTCAGGACCTCCAGGACTTCGCCGGCCAGAAGCCGTTCAACGACGGCTTCCTGACTACCTCCGCCCAGCAGGGCGCCGGCTCCTCCGCCGGTCTGGTCGCCAACCACAAGGCCGCGATGGAGCTCATGGGCGCGTGGGACCCGGGAGTGATCGCCTCCCTCACCCCCGACCAGAAGCCCCTGGCCGACCTCGGCTTCTACCCGTTCCCCGAGCTCTCCAGCGCGGGCAAGGGTGAGCCCGGCTCGATCATGGGTGGCGTCGACGGCTACTCCTGCTCGGTGAAGGCGCCGAAGCAGTGCGCCGACTTCCTCAACTTCATCGCGACGACACCGCAGCAGATCGCCTACTACAAGGCGTTCAACTCGCCGCCGGTCAACACCGACGCGCAGAAGGAGGTCACCGAGCCCTATCTGAAGGACGTCCTCGCTGCCTACAACAAGGCCCCGTACGTCTCGCAGTGGCTGGACACGGTCCTCGGCCAGAACATCGGCAACGCGCTGAACGTGGCCGTGGTCGACATGCTCGCAGGCAAGACCGACGCCAAGGGCCTGATCCAGGCCGCGAACGACGCCGCGAAGAAGGGCTGAGAGGCCTCACCGTGAGCAACACCCGCGAGTCAACCTCGACCGATCGCGTGTCGACGGCGGATCTCGCGCAGCACGACGGGAGCGGCGCCGCCGCGTCGCTCCCGTCGCAGCCGCGCCGCCGCCGCGGCGCGAGCTGGGGCCTCCGTGCCGAGATCGCCCTCCTGGCCGGCCCCGCCGTCATCGTCTTCCTGGCCTTCGTGATCTTCCCGGTCGTGATGGCCGCCTACTACGGCTTCTTCCGCTGGGCGGGCTACGGCCCTCCCACCGACTTCGTCGGACTCCAGAACTACGCCGTCATCCTGACCGACCCCGCGTTCCTGGAGGCCCTCGGGCACAACGCCTTCATCGTGGTCGCGTCGATCGTCGTCCAGGGCCCGATCGCCATCCTGCTCGCCCTCCTCCTCAACCGGAAGATGAAGGGCCAGTCGATCATCCGCGTGCTGATCTTCGTGCCCTACGTCATCTCGGAGGTCGTGGTCGGCACCGGCTGGAGCCTGATGCTCGCCACCAACGGCGCGCTCAACGGCTTCCTGCACAACGTCGGCCTCGGCTCCTGGGCCCACGACTGGCTGTCGGACCCGAACATCGCCATCTGGACCCTGATCGGCATCCTGACCTGGAAGTACGTCGGCTTCGCCGTCATCCTCTTCCTCGCCGGCCTGCAGGGCATCCCGGAGGAGCTCTACGAGGCCGCAGCGCTCGACGGCGCGTCGTACTGGCAGATCCAGCGCAGGATCACCCTGCCGCTGCTCGCTCCGACGCTGCGGATCTGGGCGTTCCTCTCCATCATCGGCGCCCTCCAGCTGTTCGACCTCGTGTACATCATCTGGGGCCAGTACGTGGCCTCCACGGCGGGCACGTCCACGATGGCGACCTACATGGTCGCGAACGGCCGCAACGCCGGCAACTACGGCTACGGCAACGCCGTCGCGGTCGTGATCTTCCTCATCTCCCTGATCGTCGCCCTGATCTACCAGCGCTTCGTCCTCCGCCGCGACACCGCGGGCGCCGTGACCACGGCGAAGAAGCCGGGGCGCACGAAGGGCCGCCGTGACGCGGCCGCGAAAGAAAGGACGGCGTGATGACCGCCCTCACCATCTCCTCCCGCGCCGCGCGCCGCGCCGAGCGCAAGGGCCTCCCCTGGGGCTCGCCGGCCGTCTACTTCGTCGCGCTGATCGTGATCGCCCTGATGATCGTGCCGATCGCGTACATCATCATCGGCGGCTTCCGGACGAACTCGCAGATCACGGTGGACCCGGCCGGCTTCCCGAACCCCTGGAACCCGGCGAACTACCTGAACGTGCTGACCGGCGGCGTCTTCTGGGGCCAGGTGCTCAACTCGACGGTCACCGCCCTGGTCACGACGATCGGAGCGGTCGGGCTCGGCCTCGCGGCAAGCTACGTGCTCGCCCGGTACACCTTCCGTGGCAGCGGGTTCCTGTACGCGCTGTTCGCCGCCGGGCTGATGTTCCCGATCACCGTCGCGATCACGCCCCTCTACATCGTGGTGCGCAACCTCGGCCTGATGAACTCGCTCGCGGGCGTCATCATCCCGCAGATCGCGTTCGCGCTGCCGACGACCATCATCATCCTAGTGCCGTTCCTGCGTGCGATCCCCGACGAGATCCAGGAGGCCGCGTTCATCGACGGCTGCAGCCGGATCGGCTTCTTCTTCCGGATGGTGCTGCGGCTCTCGCTCCCCGGCGTGATCACGGTCGGCATCCTCGCCTTCATCGCCAGCTGGAACAGCTACCTGCTGCCGCTGTTCATCCTCAACGACCAGGCGACGTTCACCCTGCCGCTCGGCGTGCAGGCGTTCTCGTCGCAGTACGCCACCGACACCTCCAAGGTGCTGGCATTCACCTCGCTGTCGATGATCCCCGCGCTGATCTTCTTCAGCCTGTTCGAGCGCCGCATCGTCGGCGGTCTCACCGGTGCGGTCAAGGGCTGAGCCCGGCACCGGCCCGCGTTCCCGACACGTTCCCGTACGACTCGTATGCAGGAAAGAAGCATGACAACGACTGACACCCTCCCCACCGTCTCCGAACGCGTGCGCGAGCTGCACGCCAGGATGACCCTCGACGAGAAGCTCGCGCAGATCGTCGGCTACTGGGTCGACAAGGGCGACGACAACGTCGCCCCGCTCGACGGGGAGATGACCACCGGCCAGAGCTACGACGACGCCACCGCACAGGGCATCGGCCACCTCACCCGCGTCTACGGCACGCGGCCCGTCGACCCCGTGGAGCGCGCCTCCTGGCTGTGGTCGGAGCAGCGCAGGCTGCGCGAGCAGACCCGCCTCGGCATCCCCGCGCTCGTGCACGAGGAGTGCCTGACCGGGCTGGCGGCGTGGAAGGCCGCGACCTTCCCGACCCCGCTCGCCTGGGGCGCCGCCTTCGACCCGGAGCTGGTGGAGGAGATGGGAGCCGCGATCGGCGCCTCGATGCGCGAGCTCGGCATCCACCAGGGACTGGCTCCGGTGCTCGACGTCATCCGCGACCCGCGCTGGGGCCGGGTGGACGAGTGCATCGCCGAGGACCCGTATGTGGTCGGGACGATCGGCACCGCGTACGTGCGCGGCCTCCAGTCGTCGGGCGTGCACGCCACGCTCAAGCACTTCGTCGGCTACTCGGCGTCGCAGGCCGGCCGCAACCACGCCCCGGTGCACGCCGGGACGCGCGAGATCCGGGATGTGCTGCTGCCTCCGTTCGAGATGGCCGTCCGCGACGGCGGCGTTCGCTCGGTGATGAACTCCTACGCGGAGATCGACGGCGTGCCCGTCGCGGCGAACCCGGAGTACCTCACCGGCGTGCTGCGCGACGAGTGGGGCTTCGACGGGACCGTCGTCGCCGACTACTTCGCCGTGGCGTTCCTGCACACCATGCACCGCGTCGCGGCCGACCGCGGCGAGGCGGCAGAGCTGGCCCTCAGCGCGGGCATCGACGTCGAGCTGCCGACCGGCGACGCCTTCCTCGCACCGCTGGCCGAGCGCATCCGCGCCGGGCTCACCGACGAGGCGCTGGTCGACCGGGCCGTGCTGCGCCTGCTCGCGCAGAAGGAGGAGCTCGGCCTGCTGGACGAGACCTTCGAGGAACCGCCGGCCTCCGTGGACCTCGACTCCCCCGAGCACCGCGCGCTCGCGCTGCGGCTGGCCGAGGAGTCGCTGGTGCTGCTGACCAACGACGGCGCCCTCCCGCTCGAGGGCGACCGCGCCGCCGCCCGGATCGCGGTCGTCGGCCCGAACTCCGACGCCGCCGAGGCGCTGATGGGCTGCTACTCGTTCGCCAACCACGTGCTCGCCCACCACCCGGAGGTGCCGCTCGGCTTCGAGCTCCCCTCGGTGCTGGAGGCGCTGGGCGAGGAGTTCCCGGCCGCCGAGCTGGTGCACGCCCGCGGCTGCGACGTGGAGGGCGACGACCGCTCCGGCATCGTCAGCGCGGTGAGCGCCGCGGCCGACGCCGACGTGGCCGTGGTCGTCGTCGGCGACCGCGCAGGCCTGTTCGGCCGCGGCACGGTCGGCGAGGGCAACGACGTCGAGAGCCTGGAGCTGCCCGGCGTGCAGCGCGAGCTGGTGGAGGCCGTCGTCCGCACCGGGACGCCGACCGTCGTCATCGTGCTCTCCGGCCGCCCGTACGCGATCGACTGGGCTATCGGCGGACCGGACGCACCGGCCGCCGTACTGCAGGCCTTCTTCCCCGGCGAGGAGGGCGGCCGCGCCATCGCCGCCGTGCTCTCCGGCCGCGTCGCCCCCAGCGGCCACCTCCCGGTGTCGCTGCCGCGGTCGGCCGGCGCGCAGCCGTTCTCGTATCTGCACCCGCTGCTCGGCGGACCCTCGGACGTGACGAGCGCCGACAGCACGCCGATCCTCCCGTTCGGTCACGGCCTCAGCTACACGACCTTCGAGCGCACGGGCCTGGAGGCCGACGCGACCGTGGCCGCCGGCGGCGAGTTCGAGGTGCGCGTGACGGTCCGCAACAGCGGCGAGCGCGCGGGCAGCGACCTGGTGCAGCTCTACGCGCGCGACGTGTTCGCGAGCGTCACGCGCCCGGTCGCCCAGCTCCTCGGGTATGCACGGGTGTCCCTGGAGCCGGGCGAGGAGGCCGAGGTGACCTTCCAGGTGCCGACCGCGCGCCTGGCGTTCACCGGCCTCGACGGCATCCGCATCGTGGAGCCAGGCGACGTGGAGCTGTGGGTGGGCCCCTCATGCGCCGAGCGCGAGACCGAGACGGGCATCGTCCTCACTGGTCCGAAGCACGCCGTCACCCCGGCCGACGCCCGCCTCGTCCGCGCCACCGTCACCACCCCGGTCGCCGCCCCCACCGCCTGACCCACCCATCGAGGGGCACGTCGTTGTCACTTCCGACGCCGGAAAGTGACAACAACGTGCCCCTCGGCGCTTGGGAGAACTATGCTCGGCGCCGGGAGGCCCACCATGTCCAATCTCGTCGTCCATTTCGAAATCCACGCCGTCGAGCCGCAACGCCTGATGGACTACTACACCGGGCTGCTCGGCTGGACCTTCACCCGGTTCGGCGAGATGCCGTACTGGGCGATCGACACCGGCGAGGGGGCGATAGCGGTGGGCGCGGCCGGCAACGGGATCAACGGCGGCCTCACCCAGCGCATGGGCCCGGCGCCCGCCCTGGACGCGCCGATCTCCGGCGCGAACATCGTGGTCGGGATCGACGGCAACGTGGACGAGCTCTACCGGCGCGGGCTGGACCTCGGCGGCACGGAGGCGCTGCCTCCCGACGACATGCTCTCGATCGGCCGCGTCGCCTACCTGCGCGACCCGGAGGGCAACGTCTTCGGGATGATCTCTCCTGTGCTCTCCGACGGCACCGACGTCACCTCCTTCATCGCGAGCTGACGCCGCCGACCTCCCGCCGAAGGGCACGTTGTTGTCACTTCTCGCGCCGAAAAGTGACAACAACGTGCCCCTCGGCGAGCGCTCCTTCCGCCGGGCTGTGGGGCGCGGGTAGGGTGCCGGATGAGGGCGGGGCGCGCCCGGGGAAGGAAGCACGATGGCGGACCTCTCGGGGCGCAGGGCACTCATCACCGGAGGCGCGAGCGGCATCGGCCTGGCGTGCGCTGAGGCGTTCGCCGCGGCGGGCGCGCGCGTCACCGTCGCGGACCTGAACGGGGACGCCGCCCGCGCGACGGCCGACCGGCTGGGCGGCGAGGCGTGGGAGGTCGACCTCTCGGACACCGCGGCGCTCGCCGACCTCCGGCTCGACACCGACATCCTCGTCAACAATGCGGGCCTCCAGCACGTCCGCCCGATCCCCGAGTTCGAGCCGGAGAGCTTCGCCCTGATCCTGCGGCTCATGCTGGAGGCGCCGTTCCTCCTCATCCGCGCCGCGCTGCCCGGGATGTACGAGCGGGGCTTCGGCCGCGTCATCAACATCTCCAGCGTGCACGGCCTCCGCGCGTCCGAGTTCAAGTCGGCCTACGTCGCCGCCAAGCACGGTCTGGAGGGCCTCTCCAAGGTGACAGCGCTGGAGGGCGCCGCGCACGGTGTGACCTCCAACTGCATCGAGCCGAGCTACGTCCGGACGCCGCTGGTCGAGAAGCAGATCGCCGACCAGGCGCGGCTGCACGGCATCCCCGAGGCCGAGGTGGTGGAGAAGATCATGCTCACCGAGCCAGCGATCAAGAGCCTGGTGGAGCCGGAGGAGGTCGCCGGGCTCGCGCTCTGGCTGGCCGGCGACGGGTCGCGGATGGTCACCGGCGCGAGCTACACGATCGACGGCGGCTGGAGCGCGAAATGACGGCGTTCACGCCGGCGGCGCCGTTCCGCGTGCCGGTGGACGGCGGCGAGCTCGCGGGCGGCCAGTGGCACGCCGACGCCGGCGGGATGCCGCTGGTCGGCGTCCACGGGATCACCGCCAACCACGTCTCGTGGGGCATGGTCGCCGCGGCGCTGCCCGGCGTGCGGCTGATCGCGCCCGACCTGCGCGGCCGCGGCGGCAGCGGCGCCCTCCCCGGGCCGTACGGGATGGCCGGCCACGCCGACGACGTCGCCCGGATGCTCGACGGCCTCGGCGTCGAGCGCGCGGTGGTCGCCGGTCACTCGATGGGCGCGTTCGTCGCGGTGTGGTTCGCGGAACGGCACCCCGACCGGGTGGAGCGGCTGGTGCTGATCGACGGCGGCCTCCCGGTGACCCGCAGCGCCGACCTCGGCCCCGCTCGCGACCGGTTGCGGATGACGTTCGCGAGCGAGGACGACTATCTCGCGTTCTGGCGCCGGCATCCCGCGCTCGGCCCGTGGTGGAACGACGCCGTCGAAGCGTACGCGCTCTACGACCTGGTCGGCACGCCGCCCGAGCTGCGGTCGAGCGTGTCCGAGGAGGCCATGTCGGTCAACGCGACCGAGATGGACGGCAGCGGCGGCTATGAGGAGGCCCTCGCCGGGCTGACCTTGCCGATCGCCTTCGTACGCACGCCGCGCGGCCTCCTGAACACCGACCCGCTCTACCTGCCGGACGAGCCCGCTGCGTGGCGCGGCCGGCTGCCGTGGTTCGAGGCGTTCGAGGCCGACGACGTGAACCACTACACGATCGTGATGACGGAGGCCGGCGTGCGGCAGCTCACCCCGCACCTGCCCGGCGCATACCCCGCTCACCCGCACTACCACTCCGATCCCTCACCCCACCCTCACCCGAAGGAGACCACGTGACAACCCTGCTCCCCGGCATCGTCGCCCGCAGCATCCCGACCTCCCGCTACACCGCCAACGTCCTGGCGCGCACGACCGACCCCACCGTCGCCGCCGACGCCACCCGGACGATCGTGTTCGTGCACGGCAATGTGTCGTCGTCGCTGTTCTGGCAGCCGCTGATGCTCTCGCTCCCTGAGGGCACGCGCGCGCTCGCGATCGACCTCCGCGGGTTCGGGGACAGCGAGACGCTCCCCGTCGACGCGACCCGCGGGGTCGGCGACTTCTCGGAGGACGTCGCCGCCGTCCTCGACGAGCTCGACAGCGGCCCGGTGCACCTCGTCGGCTGGAGCATGGGCGGCGGCGTCGTGATGCAGTTGCTGCTCGACCGCCCCGACCTGGTGCGCAGCCTCACCCTGGTGTCCACGGTCTCCCCCTGCGGCTTCGGCGGCACCGCACTCGACGGCAGCCTCCTCAACTCCGACGCCTCCGGCACCGGAGGCGGCGGGACGAACCCGGACTTCGTGGAGCGGCTGGCCGCCGGCGACACCGGCGAGGAGTCGCCGACATCGCCGCGCGCCGTCTACCGCTCGGCCTACGTCGCCCCGGGCTTCACCACCGAGTACGAGGACCTCTGGGTGCGGTCCATGCTCACGACGGCCACCGGCGTCGACAACTACCCGGGCGACGCGACCGCCACCGACGAGTGGCCGGGCTTCGCCCCCGGCCCGCGCGGCGTCCTCAACACGATGGCGCCGACCTACTTCGACACCACCGACATCGTCGACCTCCCGGTAAAGCCACCGATCCTCTGGATCCACGGCGCCCTCGACGCGATCGTCAACGACGCCTCCTTCTTCGACCTCAACCAGCTCGGCGCCGCGGGCGTCATCCCCGGCTGGCCCGGTGAGGAGGTCGCCCCGCCGCAGCCGATGCTGAAGCAGATCCGCGCGGTCCTGGCGAGCTACCAGGCGGAGGGCGGAGTGACCCGGGAGGTGGTGTTCGAGGACTGCGGCCACTCGCCGCACATCGAGAAGCCGGAGGAGTTCCTGGCGGAGCTGACGGCGTGGGTCAGCTGAGGGCCTGGGTCAGCTGAGGTCGGCGGCGGTCTTCAAGGCGTCCCCGATCCGCAGATAGAGGATGCGCCGCAATCCCGGAAACCGCCGGAAGCCGAACCGCTCGTAGAAGGGGACGACCCCGTCGTCGATGGCGTCCACCACGAGGGCGCGGATGCCGAGCGTCTCCGATGCCTGGATCGCGCGCAGCACGGCGTCCTGGAGCAGCGACGCTCCGAGTCCGACGCCCGCATGTCTGCGATCGACCGCGAGCCGGCCGAGCAGGGCGACCGGGATCGGGTCGGGCATGTTCCGCGCCAGCGAGCCCGGCGCGTCCGCTCGCGCGATCGAGCTCGCCGAGAGGCAGTAATAACCGGCGACGTGGCTCGTGTCGTCGGTGACGGAGACGTAGCTGCGGGCGCCGCCGGCGGCCTCGTTGTGGCGCGCCCACCCCTTCAGCCAACGGTCGAGGACCTCGACGCCGCAGTCGAACTCAGAGGCGATGTCCCCCGCTTTGATGGGACGAGGCCGGTGGTACTGTGCCATGCCGCGTCAGTCGATGAACACCGAACGGCGACGGAACAGCTCGGCGAGCCCCTCGACGTTCTGGGCCGGTGCGTCGAGTGCCGCTGCGAACGCCGCGAAAGCCTCCTCCTCGACGCGCAGCTCGCGCTCGTGGCGGATCACCTCTTCCGCACGCGTGGTGAGCGTGGTGGCGGTGAAGTCGGAGACGGTGCGTCCCTCGAGGACCGCGGCACGTTCGATCAGCTCGCGCTGCACGCTGGTCACGCGCACTTCGATTCGTCGGTCTTTCGTGGGCATGAGTCCAATTGTACGGCAAATCACCGTACATGCAATTCCTACCCGACCAGCACCCCGCGCTCCACCCCCAGCATCCCCTCCACCGCGTGCGCGAGCAGCGACCCCCGGTCGGCCGCGCCTCCCCAGCGGACCAGCGCCTGCGCGTTGAGCCCGTCGAGCATGCCGAGCAGTTGCCAGGCGACCGCGCGCGGGTCCTCCACCCGGAAGGACCCCGCCGCGACGCCGTCCACGATAACGCCCTCGATGACGTCGCTCCAGGCGTCCATCTGGTCGCGCACCGCCGCGCCCAGCACGATGTTGCGGCGGCCGAGCGCCCAGGCCTCCACCCACACCACCGTGACGTCGTCGCGCGTGCCGTCGAGGAGGGTCCGCAGTAGGGTCGCGAGCCCCGCGGCGGGCGAGCGGGCGGCGGCGAGCAGCGAGCGCAGCTCCGCGATCTCCGCCCCGACGATGCTCGTGAACGTCTCGGCCACGAGGCCGTCCATCGACTCGTGGTAGTGCGCGACCAGCGCGGGCGTCACGCCGGCGCGGGCGGCGACGGCGCGCAATGTCACCGCGGCGAGGCCCTCGTCCAGGGCGAGGCCGCGGGCGGAGGCGGCCAGTTCTGCGCGGCGCTCGGCGGGCGGTTTGCGGGTGGCTCTTGACATCGTGGGTCCAGTATAGGTATCTATTGATCATCCGATCAATAGAGCCCGGAGGTTCACATGACCTGGCGCATGCCCGCCGAGACCGCACCGCACGAGCGCACCTGGATGGCTTTCCCGCGCGCCGGCATCACCCTCGGCGACGACGCCGCCTCCGCCGAGGAGGCCTACGCCGCCTGGACCGCGGTCGCCCACGCGGTCGCCGAGTTCGAGCCGGTCACGATGGTGGTCGACCCGTCCGAGCGCGAGCGCGCCGCCCGCATGCTCGGCTCGCACGTCGAGCAGGTGGAGGCCCCGCTCGACGAGTTCTGGATGCGCGACTTCGGCCCCACGTTCGTCGTCGACGACGAGCGCCCCGGCGTGCTCGGTGCCGTCGACTGGACTTTCAACGGCTGGGGCGACCCCGCCTGGTCCGAGTGGCGCAAGTCCGCGGAGATCGCCCGCTTCGTCGCCGAGCGCACCGAGGCAGAGCTGGTCAGCTCCGTGCTCGTGAACGAGGGCGGCGGCATCCACGTCGACGGCAACGGCACGGTGCTGCTCACCGAGACCGTGCAGCTCGACCCGCGCCGCAACAAGTACGCCGACAAGGCCAGGGTGGAGGCCGAGCTCGCCCGCACGATCGGCACGACGCACGCCGTGTGGCTCCCCCGCGGGCTCACCCGCGACTACGACGACTTCGGCACCAACGGCCACGTCGACATCGTCGCGACCATCCCGTCGCCCGGCCGCCTGCTGCTGCACAGTCAGCAGAACCCCGAGCACCCCGACTTCGAGGTGTCGCGCGAGCTGCGCGCCTTCCTCACCGGCACGACCGACGCCGCTGGACGCGCCTGGGACATCGTGGACCTGCCGGCCCCCGCCACCATCCGCGACGAGGAGGGCTTCGTGGACTGGAGCTACGTGAACCACCTCGTCGTCAACGGCGGCGTGATCGCGTGCGGCTTCGGCGAGCAGGCGGCGGACGCGGAGGCGACCGCGATCCTGGAGGCCGCCTACCCCGATCGCCGCGTCAGCATGGTGGACTCGCGCCCGATCTTCGCCCGCGGCGGCGGCATCCACTGCATCACGCAGCAACAGCCGGCGGTTCAGCGATGACCGCGTTCGACGTCGTCGAAGCCGGCATCGCCGACCTCCGCCGCGCCCTGGAGTCCGGCGAGACCACCAGCGCCGAACTGGTCGACGCCTACCTCGCCCGCGTCGACGCTTACGACACCGCCGGCCCGCGCCTCAACGCCGTGATCGTCCGCAACCCCGACGCCCGCGGGGAGGCCCGCGCCGCCGACGAGCGCCGCGCCCGCGGCGAGACGCTCGGCCCGCTGGACGGCATCCCGTACACCGCCAAAGACAGTTACCTGGCCCGCGGCCTCACCGCCGCGGCCGGCTCCCCGGCGTTCGAGCATCTGGTCGCCCAGCGCGACGCCTTCACCATCGAGCGGCTGCGCGCCGGCGGGGCGATCCTGCTCGGCCTCACCAACATGCCGCCGATGGCGAACGGCGGGATGCAGCGCGGCGTCTACGGCCGCGCCGAGAGCCCGTACAACGGCGACTTCCTCACCGCCGCGTTCGGCTCCGGCTCGTCCAACGGCTCCGGCACCGCGACCGCCGCCAGCTTCGCCGCGTTCGGGCTCGGGGAGGAGACCTGGTCGTCCGGCCGGGCCCCGGCCTCCAACAACGCGCTGTGCGCCTACACCCCGTCGCGCGGCGTCATCTCGGTGCGCGGCAACTGGCCGCTGGTGCCGACGATGGATGTCGTCGTGCCGCACACGCGCACGATGGCCGACCTCCTGGAGGTCCTGGACGTCATCGTCGCCGACGACACCGAGACCCGCGGCGACTTCTGGCGCGCGCAGCCGTGGGTGCCCATCCCGCCGGCGTCCGAGCTGCGGCCCGCGTCGTATCCGGCGCTGGCCCAGGAGGCGAGCCTGGCCGGCCGCCGCATCGCCGTCCCGCGCATGTACATCAACGCGGACGAGGAGGCCGGCACCGGCGAGCACGTCGGCATCGGCGGCCCGACCGGGCAGCGCATCCGCACCCGCGACTCGGTGATCGCGCTGTGGGAGGCCGCCCGCCGCGACCTGGAGGCCGCGGGCGCCGAGGTGGTCGAGACCGACTTCCCTGTGGTGTCCGACTACGAGGGCGACCGGCCGGGCGCGAAGACCATCGCCACCCGCGGCTTCGTCTCGCCCGCCTACCTGCGCCGCGAGATCATCGACCTCTCGGCGTGGGGCTGGGACGACTTCCTCGCCGCCAACGGCGACCCGGCGCTGAACACGCTGGCCGACGTCGACGGCGACCGGATCTTCCCGCAGCCGGAGGGCGCGCTGCCGGACCGCTACACCGGCTTCGACGACGACATCGCCGAGTATCCGGGCTGGGTGCGCGAGCATCCCGGCACGACGCTGGAGGGCATCCCGGAGCTGGCGGACGGCCTCCGCGGCCTGGAGGAGACCCGCCGCGTCGACCTCGAGGAGTGGATGGCCGGCCTCGGAGTCGACGCCGTCGTCTTCCCCGCGGTCGCCGACGTCGCCCCGGCCGACATGGACGTGAACCCGGCCGCCGCCGACCTCGGCTGGCGCAACGGCGTCTGGGTCGCCAACGGCAACCTCGTGCCGCGGCACCTCGGCATCCCCACGGTCACGGTCCCGATGGGGACGATGCAGGACACCGGGATGCCGGTCGGCCTGACCTTCGCGGGCCGCGCCTACGACGACGCGGCGCTGCTGGCGCTCGCGACGGCGTTCGAGGCCACCGGCCACCGCCGCACCGAGCCCCCGCGCACGCCGCGCCTCCCCTAACCCCGCCCGACCGCCCGACATTCGTGCCGAATGTCGCCTTCGGCGCTCCCAAACGCCACATTCGGCACGAATCGCGCGGAACAGCGAACGCGACATTCGGCGCGAACGTCGCCTTCGGCGCCGCGAAACGCGACATTCGGCACGAATCGTGTGCGGCGCGGGGAGCGCAAGATTCGGCACGAATGTCGCGTTCGGCGCGGGGAAACGGGACATTCGGCACGAATGCCGATGTGGGTCAGGCGGCGACGCCGATGGCGGTGCGTTCGGTGTCGGGTCGGGTGAGGGAGGCGAGCATCGCGGCGGCGAGGTCGGCCCGCGACAGCAGGAAGCTGCGTGGCACGCTGGCGCCGACGCGGGTCTGGTAGCGGCCCGTCGCCTTGCCGTTGGTCAGGCGCGGCGGCCGGAACGCCGTCCAGACGCTGTCGGACGCGGCGAGCGCCGCCTCCATCTCGCGCAGATCCTCGTAGACCGGCCGCAGCGCGCGCTCCACGATCGGGAGCGCGATGCGCCTGCTGATGAAACTGTCGTCCGGTGGCGGCGGGGCGACCGGCGCTGCGCTGATGACGACGATGCGCCCGGGGTGGGCGGCAAGGATGGCGCGCGTGGCGGGAGCAGCGACCGGCGCGTCCTTGCCCGACCGCGGGCCGATGGCGGAGAGCACCGCGTCGGCGCCGTCGATCGCCTCCCGCAGAGCGGCGGTGTCGGCGAAGTCGGGGATGACGCGCACAGTGACGCCGGGGGCGAACGACGCCCGCCGCCGCACGACGACCGTGACCTCGTCGCCGCGTTCGAGCGCCTGCCGGACGAGCTCCGCGCCGGTGCGCCCGCTGGCGCCGAAGATGGTGAGCTTCATATCGGCATAGTAAGTGATAATCACAATAATGTGCAATCACTGATTGGTACGATATCGGAATGCCGGCACCAGAAGACCGACGCGAGTACACCGCGCTCGAGACCCGCGCGAGCTTCCTCCTCTCGCAGCTCGGCCTCCAGAGCGCCCAGCGCTTCACCGCGGCGCTCGCACCGCTCGGCATCACGCCCAACCGCTTCGGGGTGCTGGCGCAGCTCGCCCGGCAGGAGGGCCGCACCCAGCAGGAGCTGGCCACCGCGCTCGGCCTGCACCGCAACTCGATGGTCGGCCTGATCGACGACCTCGAGTCCCGCGGCCTGGTCGAGCGCCGCCGTCATCCGGACGACCGCCGCGCCTACGCCATCCACCTCACCCCCGCCGCCCGCGACGTCCTCGCCGAGGGCGACAACATCGCCGACGAGCTGGAGGACACGATGCTCGGGCCGCTCAGCGGGGAGGAGCGCGCCGGGCTGGTCGCGACGCTCACCCGCCTGGTGGCCGCGGCCGGGTACCGTGCCGGGGTGCATCCGGGGCTGAGCGAAGGGCATTGAGCAGGGAATCGGCACCCGCGGCCCGCACTAAGCTTTAACCCGTGTCCAAAGTCTTGAGCAGTCTTCCGGTCGGTGAGCGAGTCGGCATCGCGTTCTCGGGGGGTCTCGACACCTCCTGCGCGGTCGCCTGGATGCGCGAGAAGGGTGCGATCCCCTGCACCTACACGGCGGACATCGGTCAGTACGACGAGCCGAACATCGACGAGGTGCCCGGCCGCGCGAAGGAGTACGGCGCGGAGGTCGCCCGGCTGGTCGACGCCAAGCGCGCGCTGGTCGAGGAGGGCCTGATCGCGCTGCAGTGCGGCGCCTTCCACATCCGCTCGGGCGGCAAGACCTACTTCAACACCACGCCGCTCGGCCGCGCGGTCACCGGCGTCATGCTCGTGCGCGCGATGATGGACGACGACGTCGAGATCTGGGGCGACGGCTCCACCTACAAGGGCAACGACATCGAGCGGTTCTACCGCTACGGCCTCATCGCCAACCCGCGGCTGCGCATCTACAAGCCGTGGCTGGACGCCGCGTTCGTGGAGGAGCTCGGCGGCCGCAAGGAGATGAGCGAGTGGCTCGTCGCCCGCGGCTTCCCGTACCGCGACGCCACGGAGAAGGCGTACTCGACCGACGCCAACATCTGGGGCGCCACCCACGAGGCCAAGCGCCTGGAGGAGCTGAACGCCGGGCTCGACATCGTCGACCCGATCATGGGCGTCGCCGCCTGGCGCGAGGACGTGGAGGTCGCTCCGGAGACCGTGACCGTCCGCTTCGAGTCGGGCCGCCCTGTCGCGCTCAACGGTGTGGAGTTCACCGACCCGGTGGCGCTCGTGCTGGAGGCCAACGCGATCGGCGGCCGCCACGGTCTCGGCGCGTCCGACCAGATCGAGAACCGCATCATCGAGGCCAAGAGCCGCGGCATCTACGAGGCCCCCGGCATGGCGCTCCTCTACATCGCCTACGAGCGCCTGCTCAACGCGATCCACAACGAAGACACGGTCGCCAACTACCACAACGAGGGCCGCCGACTCGGCCGGCTCATGTACGAGGGCCGCTGGCTCGACCCGCAGTCGCTCATGCTGCGCGAGTCCCTGCAGCGCTGGGTCGGCTCGGCGATCACCGGCGAGGTGACCCTGCGCCTGCGCCGCGGCGACGACTACACGATCCTCGACACGACGGGCCCGTCGCTCAGCTACCACCCCGACAAGCTCTCGATGGAGCGCGTCGGCAACGCCGCCTTCGGCCCGTCCGACCGCATCGGCCAGCTCACCATGCGCAACCTCGACATCGCCGACTCGCGCTCGCGCCTCGAGCAGTACGCGGCCTCCGGCCTCATCGGCGGCCCGACCGGCGAGCTCGTCGGCGAGCTGGAGGAGGGCAGCGCCCGCTCGATCCTGGAGCTCGACGTCAGCGGGTCCGACGACGCGATGTCACGCGAGATCGACGCGTCCTCCGAGGGCGCCGCGTTCGACTCCGGGACCGACTGAGGCAACGATGCCCGAGGAGGTTGCGCCAGGCGGACCCGGTCGGGTCGACCAGGCGCGCAACCACGAGCCGCGCAACCACGAGCCACGCAATCACGAGCAGGGCGAGCACGAGCCGGACAAGTGGCCGCTCGGCCGCCTGCTCGGCGCCGCCTCCCGCGCCGTCGAGCGCGCCTGGTACGAGGCGCTGGAGGCCCGCGGCCTGACCCACGCCGGCCTGATCGCGCTGCACTTCCTGGAGCTCGGCTTCGACTCGCAGACCGACCTCGCCCGCTTCGCGCAGGTGGAGGCGCAGACCATGTCCCGCACGGTCGACCGGCTGGAGCGCGAGGGCCTGGTCATCCGGCTCCCCGACCCCGCCGACCGGCGCAGGCACATCGTGTCCATCACCGAGCGCGGTCACGCCGCCTTCGAGGCGGTGCGCGGCCTGGAGGACGAGGTCTTCCCCGCGGTCGACGACCCGGACGCGCTGAGGGCCGCGCTGATCCAGATCGTCAGCGCGGCCCCCGCGCGTCAGCAGCGCTGACGCGTCGGCCGCCCGTCAGGCGATCCGGTCGTCGCCCTCGTAGCGGTTCCGCCCGATCGGCAGCCGTGGGCGCAGCAGCCCCAGGTCGTACGCGACCCGAACGGCCTCCTCGCGCGAGTTGGCGCCGAGCTTGCGGTAGATGCTGCGGGTCTGCGTCTTCACGGTGTTGATCGAGACGACCAGCGAACGGGCGATGTACTCGAGGCTGGCTGTCGACTGGAGGCGGTCGAGCACGATCCGCTCGCGCTGGGTGAGCTGCGCGGCCATCGCCGCCTCCGAGAAGAGCGGTGTGATCCGCGACAGCGCCGCGTCGAGGTCCGCGGACCCCGCGGCGGCCGAGGGCGGCGGCGCCACCTGGCCCTCGATCGTCAGCACGAACGGTGTGAGGAGGCCGTTCGCCTCCGCGAGCTGCCGCGCGTTCAGCCGGATCGTCGCCGCCCGCGCGCTCTTCAGCCGGTACAGGGCCTCCGCCTGGACGAGCAGCATCTCCACCCGGGTCCGCGGTCCTGGGCTCTCCGCCAGCACCGTCTCCGCCAGGAGCTGCGCGCTCCGGTACTCGCGGAACATCAGCAACAGCCGCGCCGAGACCGGGCGCAGCGCGTTCGTGCCGTCCGGGAAGGCCTTGATGAGCTTCTGCGCGGCGACCAGGTTGCCCTGCGACATCAGCAGGTCGGCGCTCAGGGCGACAAAGCGAGCGCTCTCGGTGTTGCTCGGCGTGTGCGTGCCCTTGCTCAGCAGCTCGCCGTCGATGACGTGCTGGGCCTCCTCCAGCTCCCCGGCCGCGAGCGCGTGCAAGGCGGCTGCGTAGGCGGCGTAGCTGTGCAGCTCGCCGACGTCGAGGGCCGCGCTCGGCAGCCACGACGAGACCTCGCCGGCAGCCGCCTCGCCGTCGGCGCCGGCGTCGGTGAACGCGTGCAGCTCGGTCTCGATGAGCTGTCGCGCGACCGCCAGCGGCGCGAACGCGCGCGGCGCGAGCGGCCGGTCGCCGTGGCGGTGCGAGCCGAGCCGCTCGGCGACAGCCTTCGCCCTGTCCAGCTCGCCGTGCAGGGCGTGCGCCAGCGCGGCGGCCCCCGACGCGAAGACGTACAGATCGGGGTCACCCGAGACGCTGATCGCGGCGCGCTCGAAAGAGGTCACGGCCTCCAGCTCCCGGCCGAGACGGAGCTGCGTGAGGCCCATCTCCAGCCACGCAATCGGCGGGACGGAGACGCCGGGGTCCGGCGTCGACAGCGGGCCGAGGAAGTCCTCGGCGTTCGCGAGCCGCCCCACCTTGCGGAGGGCGATCATGCTGGCGAGGTCCGTCCAGTACTGCCGCACCGGTTCCAGCCGTCTGCCGCGCAACACCTGCGGCTCCGCGGCTGCCTGGTAGTAGTCGAGCGCACCCGTCGCGTCCCGCCCGGCGATCTCGCGGAGCAGTCCGGTGACCGTCAGGAGGATGGCCGAGGACCGGATCGTGCCGAGCTCCACCCCGCCGAGCACCTCGAGGTAGTCCGTGGCGTCCTCCGTGAACGAGGAGGTCCAGTTGCGGGCGATGATGGTCTCGGCCGCGGCGAGGTCGTTCGCCCGCAGCGCCTGACGGAGCGCGGCGAGGGAGTCGCCGTTCGCCTCCAGCACGTCGAGGAGCTCGCCGGCGAGCCGCTCGCCCTCGCCCGGCGACGCTGCGTCGAGCTGCGAGCGCAGCGCCACGCGCACCGGGTCGAGCAGCTCGTAGACCAGGCGACCCTGACCGCGCGCGTACGTCCAGACGCCCAGGCCGGCGGCCTCCGCGTCGCCGAGGACGTCGCCCTCCGCCTCGTCGGCGCCGATGCGCTCGACGATGTGCGGCGACAGGTAGGGGGCGACGGCCGCGCGCTGGAGGCCGTGTCGGCCGTCGTCGCCGACCGGTGCAGCAGCCAGCAGCTCGGCGACCACCGTCGCGCTGATGTCCTCGAGCGCGCGCACGGCGACGGGCTCGGCGAGCGCGGAGCGCGGGTCGTCGAAGATCCGGACCATCGCGCGGGCGGCCAGCGGCCAGCCGCGGCTCTGCCGGAGCACGTGGTCGAGGATGCGCCGCTCGACGTCGAGGCCGAGCACCCGCACCACGTCGTCGAGCTCCGCCCGGTCGAAGGCCAGGTCGTCGTTCTGCACGACCACCAGGTCGAGGACGGCCGCCAGACCCGGAGCCTCGAAGGAGGTCAGGCACCGCGTGAGCACCATGAGGTGCAGGTTCGGAGTCCGGCGCAACGTCTGGACGAGCTCGGACGACAGCAGACCGTCCCAGCGCCGGGTGTACCCGTCGAGGACGAGCACGACGGTGCCGGGATACCTGGCGATGGTGTCCTGAGCTGCGGCGACCGGGTCGGTGTCCCACCGGTCGTCGGCCCCGTCGTGGTCGAACTCGGTGCGGACGGCATCCCAGAAGCCCCTGACCTCGCCGGTCAGGAGCTCGAGGTCGATCCAGCCGGCCGCGGCCCGCGTCGCGCCGCCCGGGCTCTCGAGCCACTTGCGGACGAGGGAGGTCTTGCCGTACCCGGCCGGAGCGCGGACCACCGTAGCCTGCTCCCGCAGCGCGCGGTCGAGGCGGGCGGCCAGCGCCGGCCGATCGACCGTGTAGCGCGAGAGCCGCGGTAGCCGTGGCGGCTCGCCCTCGAGGCGGCCGTCCACGAGCGACGCGTCGGATGTGGTCGTGATCGTCATACCTGACTCCTTTGGCTCGGTGTGATTGAGAGTGAGCCGGTTGCCTGTCGGATCGTGACGCGCCGCGTGTTCGAATTCACCTTCGTCGTGCTCATCCGTTCCCCCCGAGATCGTCATGAAACCCCCTTGTCCCCGGTGTGCGCCCCCGGCGGAGCGCCATAGGCGATGCTGACAGCACCTTCACGTCGGATACCGCTGAGCGGAAGGCCAGATCGCAGAGGGTCGCACGCACGTCATCAGTCCCTTCATCTCGTGATTCACCTGACATCAGCAGGTAACATGATAGAGGTCACACGTCGCGTTTGTCATCCTCACCCGATCGGCGCCAGCGATGACGGGTATCCGGTGGACGCGGGAAGAGGGTGAGATATGCCGTGCGAACAGGTGAAATCCACGCTCCGGACTTGCCAGGAGGCGGCGTAATGCACAGAATTTCAGACAGCGCGACGTCCAATCGGGAACGACGCGCAGGCCCGCTGCCCATCCCCTCCGGCGGCGAACGAGTGCGGGTGCCGTCCCCTGACATCGAGCGGCGCCCGCACCGGCCGCACGCACGCAGCCGCGCCGGCCCAGCAAGGAGTACGACCTGGTGAGACTTTCCGTTGTCGGTTGCGGCTACCTCGGGGCGGTCCACGCGGCCGCGATGGCCGATCTCGGTCACGACGTCGTCGGCGTCGACGTCGACGCGCGGAAGGTCGCGCAGCTCGCCCGGGGCGAGGCGCCGTTCTTCGAGCCGGGGCTGCAGGAGCTCCTGCTGTCCGGGCTGCGCAGCGGGCGCCTCCGGTTCAGCACCGACCCCGGGGCGCTGAGCTCGGCGGACCTCCACTTCATCGCCGTCGGCACGCCGCAGCTCTCCGGCAGGGCCGGCGCCGACCTCTCCTACGTCGACGCCGCGTTCGCGCAGGTGCTCGCGCACGGCAAGGACGGCGACGTCGTCGTCGGAAAGTCGACCGTCCCGGTCGGCACCGTCGAGCGGCTCTCGGCGACCGTCGGCGACGACGATCCGCGCGTGACGCTCGCCTGGAACCCGGAGTTCCTCCGGGAGGGGCACGCCGTCGCGGACTCCCTCACGCCGGACCGGCTGGTGTTCGGGGTGGCGGACGGAGCGCGGGACGACGCGGCGGCCGCCGGGCTCGCGCAGGTGTACGAGAAGCCGCTGCGCGACGGCACCCCGCTCATCGTGACCGACTGGGCGACCGCGGAGCTGGTGAAGGTCGCGGCGAACGCGTTCCTCGCCACGAAGATCTCGTTCATCAACGCGATGGCCGAGATCGCGGAGGCCACCGGCGCCGACGTGACGCAGCTCGCCGACGCGATCGGTCATGACGCCCGGATCGGGCGGCGCTTCCTCAACGCGGGCGTCGGCTTCGGCGGCGGCTGCCTGCCGAAGGACATCCGCGCGTTCCAGGCCAGGGCCGTCGAGCTCGGGCTGGCCGATTCGGTGGTGTTCCTGGACGAGGTGGACAAGATCAATCTCCGCCGCCGCGCCCGCGTCGTCGAACTGGCCGGAGAGCTGCTCGGCTCAACGCCCGGCAGGCGCGTCGCCGTGCTGGGACTGGCGTTCAAACCGGACTCGGACGACGTCCGCGACTCCCCCGCGCTCGAGGTGGCGTGCGCCCTGCGCGCGGCGGGAGCCGAGGTCGTGGCCGCGGACCCGCACGCGGCGGCCAACGCCCGCGCCCGCGATCCGGAGCTGGTGACGGTCGACTCCGCGGAGGAGGCCCTGGCGGGCGCCGAGCTGGTGATCCTGCTGACCGAATGGCGCGAGTTCAGGGAGCTCGACCCTGCGCGGACGGCCCAGCTCGTGTCCGGACGCCGCATCATCGACGCGCGGAACGTGCTCGATCCGGAGGCGTGGATCGGCGCGGGGTGGGAGTACCGGGGGCTGGGGCGGCGCTAGGGCGCTGCGCTCAGCCGCCGCCCTTTCCGTGGCCGTTGCCATTGCCATTGCCATTGCCATTGCCGTGCCCGTTGCCGTTCCCGCTCTTGCCCGGGGCCGGGGCAGGAGCAGGCGGCGCGGGAGCCGGGGCAGCGGGCTGCGGGGTCGTCGTCACGGCGGGCGCGACGGTCTGCGCCGGGCCCGTGACGGTCGGGGTCGGCCGGGGGGAGTTTCCCGTCCCGGCCGGCGTCGGCTCGGTGAAGGCCGGGGCGAGCACGCTGCCGAGGGTCAACGCCAGCGCCACGATCGCGACGCTTCCGCCCGCGATCGCGCCGACGAGGACCCGGCGTCGCCGCGTCTCGCTCTCGGCGTCCCTGGCCGAGCGCCGGGGGGAGGACTCCGTGGCGCCCGCCAGTGCCCCTCCGCCCAGTTCGGCCACCGGCATCGCGGCGGTCGGCTCGAGCTCGCCCGGCACGTCCGCGACGGGCAGCGTCCACCCGGCGAGCTGCGGGGCGAGTTCCCGGGTCATGACGGCCACCTCGAGCGCCGTCGGGCGGATGCGCGGGTCCCGCGCGGTCATCGCGCCGAGCAGGCCGCGCCAGTCCTCCGGCAGCGACGCGGGGATGCGCGGGTCGCGGGCGAGGCGCGCCGTCACGGCCTCCAGCGGGGTCCCCGGGTACTCGGTCATGCCGGTGAGGGCCTCCAGCGCCACCAGGCCGAGCGCGTAGATGTCGGCTGCCGGCCCCGGCTCCGCGATGTCCGCCTGCTCCGGGCTGAGGTAGCCGGCGGTGCCGATGATCGTGCCCACCGTGGTCAGCCGTTCCGTGCCGAGGAGGTGGGCGATCCCGAAGTCCGCGAGCTTCGCGTGCGGCATCCCTCCCGGCACACCGGAGTCGCCGAGCAGGATGTTCGCGGGCTTGAGGTCGCGGTGGATCATCCCCGCGCCGTGGACGACGACCAGGGCCTCCGCGATTCCTCCGGCGATGGCCGCGGCCTCCTGGGGCGCCACCGGCCCGCGGTCGAGCCGCGAGCGGAGGTCCTCGCCGTCGACCAGCTCCAGGACGAGGAAGCTCGGGGACGGGTCGCCCTCCGGCGAGAGGTGCGCGTCGAGCAGCGTGACGAGGTTCGGATGCGAGACCCGGGCGAGCGCCGTGGCCTCCGCACGCCGGCGGGCGTCGTCACTGGCCTCCCCGGCGGCGAACACCTTGACCGCGACGAAGCGCTCGAGCTGGCGGTCGAACGCGCGGTACACGGTGCCCATCCCGCCGCGCCCGAGCCGATCGCGGAGCTCGTAGCGATCGAGGAGGAGCGTGTCGGGAAGCACTGCCCGAGCATACGCGCTCTCGGGGATGCCGTGAATCCGCCGAAAATCCGGCGGCCTCCCGTTGCGATATCGCAGAGGTGAGGGGTGACTGGCAAGAGTGACCGAACGATCCGAGGAGCCTCCGCCCGACACCGGCGTACTCGACGCGCTTCAGGTCTATCGCGCGGCGGAGACCGCGATGCGGCGGCGCACCGGAGCGGCGATGGGGATCGGCGAGAACGACTTCCTCGCACTGCGCCTGATCCTCGACAACGCCGCGGCGGGGCGGCGCACGTCCGCCAAGGACGTCAGCGTCTACGTGGGTGTGTCCAGCGCCTCCACCACGGCGTTGATCGACCGGCTGGTCCGGGGCGGCTACATCGAGCGACGCACGAACGAGGCAGACCGCCGGTCGGTGGACCTCGTGCCGACGCGCGCGGCGTTCGGCGAGACCGGGCCGCTGAAGATCGTGCAGGACCAGATCGCCGCGGAGGCCGCCGAGCTGAGCGAGGAGGAAGCCCGCACGGTGACCCGGTTCCTCACGAAGATGCGCCGGACCGTGGACGGAATCGCCGCGGAGCGACACGCGAATAGGCCGGAAAGGCCCTGACGTCAAGGGGATTGTTCGACAACCGAAACAGTTGTTGCGTGGAGGCCGTCAAGGAAAGGACAACCCCTCCATGAACATCCTGCTCATCATCATCGCGATCATCGCGATCATCCTGCTTCTCACCGGCGGCTTCGTGTCGTCCTTGAACTTCCTGCTCTGGGTCGGCATCGTCCTGCTGGTCCTGGCGGTGATCGTCTGGCTCGTGCGGCTGCTGACCGGCAGCCGACGCGTATAAGGGAGGCCTCAATGAGTCTGGGCACCGGAATCGTACTGTTCGTGATCGGAGCGATCCTCGCGTTCGCCCTCAACATCCAGGTCGCCTGGATCAACCTCCACCTGGTCGGGTACATCCTGATGATCGCGGGCGTGGTCGGCATCATCATCGGGATCATCCTGCTGACCCGCCGGCGCCGCACCGTCGCCACCACGCGCACAGCGGTGGACCCGGTGACCGGCGACCGCGTCACCCGACGCGGCATCGACGACGACATCGTCTGAGTCGAAACCCCCGGAACGACGAAGGCCCCCGCCATTGGGCGGGGGCCTTCGTCGTGTCAGGTGGAGCAGGCCGTCAGCCCTCCATCGAATCCAGGATCTCCACGAGGTCCTCGAACGTCGTCAGCGGGTTGAGGATCGCGAACCGCGTGTTCGTCCGGCCGGCGTGCGAGCTCGGCGTGACGAAGGCGCGCTGCTCGTCCAGGAGGCGGGCGGACCAGAGCGCGTACTCCTCCTTGCTCCAGCCCTCCCGTTCGAAGACCACGACCGAGAGCTGCGGCTGGCGCACCAGGTGGAAGCCCTCCCTGCGGTCGATCTCGTCCGCGATGCGGCGGGCGAGCTGCAGGGAGGCCGTGACGGCGTCCCGGTAGGCGGCGGCGCCGTGCGAGGCCAGCGAGAACCAGAACGGCAGCCCGCGGGCGCGGCGGGTCAGGTGCGCGGCGTAGTCCGACGGGCTCCACTCGGTCGCCTCGGTCAGTGTGTCGAGGTACTCGGCGTGCTGCGTGTGCGCGCGGCGGCCCTGCTCCGGGTCGCGGTAGAGCAGCGCGCAGGCGTCGAACGGCGCGAACAGCCACTTGTGCGGGTCCACGATGAGCGAGTCGGCGCGCTCGACGCCCGCGAACCGCGGCCGGGCGAGCGGCGAGAGCATCCCGGCCAGGCCGTAGGCGCCGTCCACGTGCAGCCAGAAGTCGAATTCGTCCTTCAGCGCGGCGATGGAGGCGATGTCGTCGACGATCCCGAAGTTGGTGGAGCCTGCGGTCGCGACGACCGCGAAGACGGCTCCGCCGTGCTCGGCGAGCGCCGGACGGACCGCGTCGCCTGTGAGGACGCCGGACTCGCCGGGGGAGACCGTCACGACCTCCACGTCCATGACGCGCGCGGCCGAGGCGACGGAGGAGTGCGCCTCCGCGCTGCAGACGATGATCCAGCTTCCCGCCGGGTTGCCGCGCTCACTGCGAGCGTGGTCGCGCGCGGCCACGAGCGCCGAGAGGTTGCCGAGGGTGCCGCCCTGCACGAAGACGCCGCCCGCGGTCGCCGGGAGGCCGAACTCGTCGGCCAGCCAGGCCAGCACCTGGTTCTCGGCGTAGACGGCGCCGGAGCCCTCCAGCCACGACCCGCCGTAGACCGCGCTCGCGGACACGACGAGGTCGAACGCCGTCGCCGCCTTCGTGGGCGCGGTCGGGATGAAGGACAGGTAACGCGGGTGGTCGGTGGTGATGCACGCGGGCGCGAGGACGTGCTCGAACACGGCGAGCGCGCGCTCGGCGCCCATCCCCTTCTCGGAGACGGTGCGCCCGGCCAGCCGGCGCAGCTCGGACTCGGGCAGCGGCTTGTCGAGGGGAGTGTCGGTCGCGAGGATGCGCCGGCGCGAGTAGTCGAGCACGAGGTCGACGAGCTCGGTGGTGTCGTCGGTGACGCTGTGCATGCGCGCGGGGTCGGTCGTGCGGGCGGGGTCGGTAGTCATGGGGCCTCCGCACCAATGCTGGCACACGACTTCAGCAGGATTTCGCGGCGGTACGCGGGATTGCTGCGCATTTGGATATCGGTACGCAGCGACAGTGCGCGGCCGGCGCTAGGGTGTGCGTGTGGCCGGGAGGGCGGTGCGTGGGGTCAGGGCGGGCGGTTAGGCTGCTCCGGTGCCGCTGACCCCGCCTGCCGACATCCCCACCGACGCCGAGCTCGTCGCCGCGCTCGTCGCCGCGCAGCATCCCGACCTGGCCGGGTCGTTGCGGCTGGTGTCCGACGGGTGGGACAACCAGCTCTACCGGCTGGGCGACGCGTACGCCGTCCGCATCCCGCGGCGGGAGGTCGCCGCGCACCTGATCGAGCACGAGCAGCAGATGCTGCCCGGCATCGCCGCCCGCGTGCACGCGACGGTCTCCGCGCCCGTGCGGGTCGGTGTGCCGTCCGAGCTGTTCCCGTGGCCGTGGAGCATCGTCGAGTGGATCGACGGCGTCGACGGGGCGTCGGTCACCGCGGACGATCGGGCCGGCGTCGCCGAGGCTCTGGCGGAGTTCGTCGGCGAGCTGGCCGTGCCGGCGCCGGAGGCCCCGCACAACCCGGTGCGCGGGGTCCCGCTGGCGTCCCGCCGGGAGGTCGTGGCGACCCGGCTGCGGTCGCTGTCGGGTCGCATGGAGGTCGCGGCGCTAGAGCAGGCGTGGCGGGAGGCGCTCGCGGCGCCCGTGTGGGACGGGCCTCCGCTGCTGCTGCACGGCGACCTCCACCCGGGCAACCTGCTGCTGACTCCGGAGGGCGGCCTCGCGGCGGTCATCGACTTCGGCGACGTCACCTCGGGCGACCCGGCGACCGACCTCGCGACCGCGTGGCTCACCTTCGACGGGGAGGCGCGCGAGCGGTTCCGCGCCGCGCTGCCGGTCCCTCCCGACCGCGCAACCTGGCTCCGCGCCCGCGGCTGGGTCGTCACGATGGCGAGCGCCCTGGCGACGTCCTCCGACGACAACCCCCGCATGGCCGCCCTGGCCCGCCACGCCCTCAACGAACTCACACTCGAGTCCGCCTAACGCAAACCGCCGAGTACGCAGATGATCTGCGTACTCGGCGGTTTTCGCCTGAATTCGGGCGTACTCGGCGGGTGGTTACGCCTGCGAGAGGGTGAGGACCACGTCGTCGCCGGGGGCGGCGGGCACGAAGTCGGCCTCGATCTCGGCGCGCTCCAGGAGCTCGTTCATGCGGCGCTGGCGGTGACGCGGGATGAGCGTCACGACCGTGCCCTGCTTGCCGGCGCGGCCGGTGCGGCCGGAGCGGTGCAGGTAGGTCTTGTACTCGTCCGGGGCGTCGGCCTGGATGACCAGGTCGATGTCGTCCACGTGGATGCCGCGGGCGGCGACGTCGGTCGCGACCAGCACGTTTACCCGGCCGCTGGTGAGCTGGTGCAGGTTGCGCGTGCGGCGCGACTGGTTGAGGTCGCCGTGCAGGCTGACGGCGGGGATCCCGGCGTCGTCGAGCTGTTCGGCCAGCATCTCCGCGAACGCGCGGGTGCGGGAGAAGATCAGCGTCTTGCCGTCACGGTCGGCGAGCTGCTCGATGATGGCGGCCTTGTCGCGGTGCTCGATGACGAGCACGCGGTGGTCGATGGTCGAGGACGCCTGGTCCTCGCCCGCCACCTCGTGCACGGACGGCTCCACCAGGAACTCGTCTACGAGCTGGGCCACGCCGGTGTCGAGGGTCGCCGAGAACAGCAGCTTCTGGCCGCCCTCGGAGGTGCGGCGCAGGATGCGCTGCACCGGCTCCAGGAAGCCGAGGTCGCACATGTGGTCGGCCTCGTCCAGGACGCTGATGACGACCTCGCTGAGGTCGAGGCGGCCCTGCTCCACGAGGTCCTCGATGCGGCCGGGGGTGCCGATCACGATGTCGACGCCGCGCTGGAGGGCGCCGACCTGACGGCCCTGCGGCACGCCGCCGTAGATCTGCGTGGTGAAGAGGCCGACGCTGCGCGCGATGGGCTGCACGGTGCGGTCGATCTGGAGGGCGAGCTCGCGGGTCGGCGCGAGGATGAGCGCGCGCGGCGCGCGGCCGAGCTGGCGCTTGCCGCCGGCCTTGCCGGAGTCGGCCCAGAGCTGCATGAGGCGCTCGACCAGGGGCGCGCCGAAGGCGATCGTCTTGCCGGAGCCGGTGCGGCCACGGCCGAGCACGTCCTTGCCCGCGAGCACGTCGGGGAGGGTGGCGGCCTGGATGGGGAACGGCTTCTCCGCGCCGAGCTCGGCGAGGGCGCGGACGACGTTGCCGCCGAGGCCCAGGTCGGCGAAGGTCACGCCCTCGACGTCCTCGGCCTGGATGGCGTCGGCCTCCAGGCGTGCGAGCACGACGTCGTCCTGCGGGGCCGACGACTGCTTCTCGTCGCGCGAGGGGTAGAAGGAGGAGTCGCGGCGGGGGGCGCGGTCGCTGACGTCGCGGCGCGGGGCGCGGTCGAAGGTGCGGCGCGGACGGTCGTCCTGGTCACGGCGCGGAGCGCGGTCGTCCCGGTCGAAGGTGCGGCGCGGACGGTCGTCCTGGTCACGGCGCGGGGCACGGTCCTGACGGTCGAAGTCACGACGCGGGCGGTCGCCGGAGTCACGGCGCGGGGCGCGGTCGTCACGGTCGAAGGTGCGGCGCGGACGGTCGTCGGAGTCACGGCGCGGAGCGCGGTCGTCACGGTCGAAGGTGCGGCGCGGACGGTCATCGGAGTCACGGCGCGGAGCGCGGTCGTCCCGGTCGAAGCTGCGACGCGGACGGTCGTCCCGGTCGAAGGTGCGGCGCGGACGGTCGTCGTTGTCACGACGCGGAGCGCGGTCGTCACGGTCGAAGGTGCGGCGCGGACGGTCATCGGAGTCGCGACGCGGGGCACGGTCGTCGCGGTCGAAGCTGCGGCGCGGACGGTCGTCCTCGCGCCGGCCCGCGTTGGCGCGGCTGTCCCACTCGCGCTCGGTGCGGCGGGCGTCCTTGCCGCGGGGCTCCCAGTTCGGGCGCTCGCCACTGCCGGTGCGCTCGCCGCGGGCGTCGCCGCGGCTGCCGTAGGTGTCGCGGCCGCGGGCGGCACGGTCCTCGGCGGTCCAGCGGTTCTTCGCGGCCGGAGCCTCCTCGCGGTAGCCGCGGTGCTTGGGGCTGCGGGAGCCCGCACCCTTCGGCGCGCCGGGCTGCGACGGTCGTCGGTCGTTGTTCTTGTTGTACGGGGGCATGCGTGTTCTTCCTGGGTTTTTCTCTGAAATGCGCGGCGGCGCGCTGAAGCGCACCGGAGAATCCCCGGCAGACATCGCCTGGGGCCGTTCACATCGTGATGAATCCGCGGAACCGTCTGGTTGCGGAACCGGCCCGCTTGACTTACAAACCCATCCGCGCGACAAAAAGGCGCGGTGTCAAGAGCCGACCTGCCAACGATACAGGATCGCGCCTGGGAAGACGCTGCCGATCTGCAACCCCCTCCCGGGTCGCGGCGGCCGGGGTATACATGGGGCATGTCCTCCGTCGACGCGATCGTCATCGGGTCCGGCCCCAACGGGCTCGCGGCCGCCGTCACCCTCGCCCGCGCGGGGCTGAGCGTCCACGTCTACGAGCGCAACGCGACCCCGGGCGGCGGGACGCGGACAGAGGAGGTCACCCTTCCCGGCTTCCGGCACGACATCTGCTCCGCGGTCCACCCGCTGGCGCTCGCGTCCGGCTTCTTCCGCCGCTTCGGGCTGGCCGACCGCGTTCCGTTCATCACCCCGTCGGCCTCCTACGGACATCCGCTGCCCGGCGGGGAGGTCGCCGTCGCCTACCGCGACCTGGAGCGCACCGCCGACGCTCTCGGCCCCGACGGCCCCGCCTGGCGCGCCCTCCTCGGCCCGCTCGCGCGCAACGCGGACGCGGTCGCGCAGTTCACCGGGTCGTCGCTGCTGCAACTGCCGCGCAACCCCCTCGTCGCCGCGCGGTTCGGGCTGGCGGCCCTTTCGCAGGGCGGACCGTGGTGGGACCTGCCGTTCCGCACGCCGAAGCCGGGCGCACTCATCACCGGCGTGATCGCGCACGCGACGCTGCCGCTGCCGAGCCTCGCCGCCGCGGGCGCCGGCCTCGCCCTCGCGACGTACGCGCACGCGCGCGGCTGGCCCATCCCGGTCGGCGGCTCGCAGGCGATCGCGGACGCGATGGTCGACGACCTCCGCGCGCACGGCGGCGAGGTGATCACCGGCGCCGACATCCAGTCGCTCGGGGAGCTCCCCGGCGCGCGCGCCGTCCTGTTCGACACCCACGTCGCCATCGCCGCACGGCTCGGCGAGGACCTCCTGCCCGCCGACTACCTCCGCCGCGTCGCCGGTTTCCGCGACGGCAACGGCGTCTTCAAGATCGACTTCGCGCTGTCCGGCCCGGTGCCGTGGACGAACCCCGAGCTAATGGAGACCGCGACCGTGCACCTCGGCGGCGAGCGCGGCGCCATCGCCCGCTCCGAACGCGTGGTGGCCTCCGGGCGGGAGAGCGACGACCCCTACGTGCTCGTCTCCCAGCCCACGCTGTTCGACCCGTCGCGCGCTCCGGCCGGCAAGCACGTGCTCTGGGCGTACACGCACGTCCCGCGCGGCTCCACGTCGGATCGCAGTGAGGCGGTCATCGCGCAGATCGAGCGGTTCGCGCCCGGCTTCCGCGACCTGATCCTCGCGAAGACCACCCGCACCGCGCACGAGCTGGAGGGCTACAACCCCAGCTACATCGGCGGCGACATCTCCTCCGGGATGCCCGACCTGTCGCAGCTCGTGATGCGGCCGGTGCTGTCGGCCGATCCGTGGCGGATGCCGGGCCGCGGGCTGTACCTGGCCTCGTCCTCCGCCGTGCCGGGGCCGGGCGTGCACGGGCTGGCCGGCTTCTACGCGGCGCGCAGCGCCCTCCGGCACGAGTTCGGGGTGACCAGGATGCCGTCGCTGGCCCCGGAGGGCCCGGCCGCAGCGCCGAGCGCACCCGCGAGCGGCTTCAACCAGACCACCGGCTTCATCGAAGAGGAGATCGCCTGATGTCCGTCAACGTCCGCCGTTTCGCCTGCACACCCGAAGAGGTCTTCACCGCCCTCGCCGACCCGTGGGTGTTCCCGACCTGGGTCGTCGGCGCGTCCCGCCTGCGCGGAGCGGACGGCAGCTTCCCCTCGCCGGGCTCCCGGCTGCACCACTCCATCGGCGTCTGGCCGTTCGTGCTCAACGACGAGACGACGGTGGAGGAGTGGGACCCGCCCAAGCGGTTCGTGCTGGAGGCGAAGACGCGCCCGGTCGGGACGGAGCGCGTGCTCATCGAGGTGGTGCCGCGCGGGAAGGGCTGCCTGGTGCGGATGGAGGAGCATGCGATCACCGGGATCGCCTCGCGCATCCCGACAGTCATCGCCGACCCGATCCTGTGGGTGCGCAACCGCGAGGCGCTGCGGCGGCTCGAATGGGTCGCGCGCGGCATCTCGCGGCAGAAGGCGCGGTCCGGGAGCTGAGCACGTGACGAAACGTGCGTGAAACAGCGTCTGGCTAGCATCGGCGCATGACCACCAGCGTGTCCGCCGAGCCCGCCCGCTCCCCCGGCGTCGCCGAGCTGCTGCGGCTGAGCGACGAGTTCACCTTCGCGCTCTACCCGGCCGAGAGCTGCTACCTGCTCGACATCTCGGAGCTGGAGCGTCCTGGCGTGACCGTGTTCGTCGGCCGCAACGAGGACGGCACGGCGCTCGGCATGGCCGCGCTCGTCCAGAAGTCCGACGGCAGCGCCGAACTCAAGCGCATGTTCGTCCACGCGGACGCGCGGGGCCGCGGACTGGCCGGCAGCCTGCTGGGTGCTGTGGAGGCCGAGGCCGTCCGCGGCGGCGTCGCGACCCTGCAGCTCGAGACCGGCCCGCTGCAGCACGCCGCGATCGCGCTGTACGAGCGCCGCGGCTACGCGCGCATCCCGAACTTCGGCGACTACGTGGGCGACCCGCACTCGGTCTGCTACGCGAAGGCCCTCTGACCGACGCTAGCTGCGTTCCGCGACCTTCTTCTTGAGGAAGATCAGCGGCAGCAGCCAGCCGCCGAGCGCCGTCACTACCCAGACGACGAGCGCTGCGAGGATCCAGGTCAGGAAGTCGTCCACCCGGATGCCGCCCGGCAGCAGCGAGGCCACCAGCAGCGCGACGAGCGTCGACACGAGCCCGATCCCGCCGAGCAGCGCCGACGCGTACTTCCGGGCGAGATTGAAGATGAAAGGCGCCAGGATGCTCTGCGCCGCTGCGAAGACGAGCACGGCGACCAGGAGGCCCTCCCAGTCGAGGTGGAACCCGGGAAGCACCCAGGAGGCGACCAGCAGGCCGAGCGCGGCGGTGACCACGAAGATCGCCGCGCGAATCAGGAATCTCACCATGCCCGAAGGGTAGCGGCCTCCCGAGCGGGCGAGAACACCCCTTCTCGCGGGCGCATCGGGCCGCTAGCCTGGCGCCACCGTCCAGGAGGGGGCACCGTGACCGAGCTGAAGACCACCCCCGAGCAGAGGACCACCATCCAGCCGAAGCCCACCTTGCGCGGCTGGACGATCGCGCTCCTCGTCCTCGGCGCCGCGCTGGTCCTGATCGCGGGCGGGACGATCGCCGGAGCCTTCGCGTTCGCCGCGATCTCGGCCGGCCGCAGCGGCACCTGCGACGCCGCCCAGGTCGCGGACGAGGTGCTCCCGAGCGTGGTCACCATCAGCGTCACGGGCGAGCGCGGGTCGAGCAACGGCAGCGGCGAGATCATCACGGAGGACGGCTACATCCTCACGAACAACCACGTGATCTCGGACGCGGCGTCCGGCGCGAAGCTCGCCGTGCGGTTCAGCGACGGCCACCAGCTCCCCGCCGAGCTCACCGGCCGTGATCCGAAGACCGACCTGGCCGTCATCAAGGTGAAGGACGACGAGCCGCTGCCGGTCATCGCGACGGGCGACTCCGGCGCGCTCGCGGTGGGGCAGCCCGTGGTCGCGCTCGGCGCCCCGCTCGGCCTCTCCTCGACCGTGACGGCCGGCATCGTGAGCGCGCTGGGGCGGACCGTGCCGGTGCCGAGCGACGACGACAGGAACGCCATCCTGGCCGGCGCCATCCAGACGGACGCCTCGATCAACCCGGGCAACTCGGGTGGCGCGCTCGTCGACTGCGCGGGCCGTCTCGTCGGCGTCCCCACGGCGATCGCGACGGTGCCCGGCTCCAACGGCCGGGCGAGCACCGGCAGCGTGGGCATCGGGTTCGCCGTGCCGGAGTCGCTGGCCCTGCCGATCGCGCACGAGCTGATCGCGCACGGCGAGGTCACGCATCCGGACGCGGGACTCACCGTGGTGCCGATCCCGCCGGCCGCGGCGGCGGCGTTCGGGGTGGACGGCGGGCTGTTCGTGCAGTCGGTCGTGTCGGGCGGGCCCGCGCAGCAGGCCGGCCTCCGGGTCGGGGACGTGGTCACCGCCGTGAACGGCAACCCGGCCACCGACATCGACGTGCTGACCGCGATCCAGGTCACCAGCAAGCCGGGCGACGAGGTGAAGGTCGACTACGTCCGCGACGGCGCCGCGCACACCACGACCGTCACCCTCCGCTAGCGCCCCCGAACCTCCGTCGAAGGGCACATAAACGCCCCTAAAACCGCGTTTTAAGGGCGTTTGCGTGCCCCTCGGCGGCTTGCGGAGCGAGGTCAGCTGCCGCGGATGCGGCGGGAGAGCTCGGCGGCGGCGTCGCGGACCCGGGCGGCGAGCGCGTCCCACTCGGCGGGCGGGATGTTCGCGCGCGGGAAGGTGACGGCGATCCCGGCGGCCGGCCAGCCGGCGTGGTCGCGCACCGACACGGCGACGGAGGCGAAGCCGGGCGTCACGTCGCCGTCCTCGGTGGCGTAGCCGCGCTCGCGCGCCTCGGCGACCAGCCGGCGCAGCTCGGCGTACGAGTGCGGGCCGGCGCCGGTGCGGTCCTCGAACGCGTCGGCGTCCGGGTACAGCGCGCGGAGCTGCCCGGCGGGGAGCGAGGCCAGCAGCGCGCGGCCGCTCGCCGTCAGGTGGGCCGGGAGGCGGACGCCGACGTCGGTGACGAGGCGCGGCCTCCGTGGCGCCCGCTCCTCCACGATGTAGACGACGTCCCTGCCGTGCAGCACCGCGACGTGGCCGGACTCGCCGATCGCGTCCACCAGCGCGGCGACGATGGGCCGGCCGAGCCGGCTGAGCGGTTGCTGGCGGGAGAACCCGCTCGACAGCTCGTAGGCGGCGACGCCGAGCCCGTAGCGCCGCGCCTCGGGGAAGTGCAGGACGAAGCCGTGCTCGGTCAGCACGGTCAGCAGGTGGTACACGGTCGAGCGCGGGAGGCCGAGGGCGGAGGCGATCCCTGCGGCGGGGACGGGGCCGCGCTGCGTGGCGAGGTAGGCGAGGACGCGCAGGGTGTTCTCAGCGGCGGGGACCTTGCTCATGGACGCTCCTGTGCACTGGGCTGCGATGCCGTGTCTGGTATCCCGGACACCGATGAGCCTAACCCCCGGGCGCGCCGGACCGCCTCCGGCGCATGATCGGAGCATGTCCGCCTTCACCACCGGTTCCACCTCCGCAACCACCTCCCGCGACGACGCCGCCGCCGCGTCCGTCACCGTCGGCGCCCGCCCGCTCACCATCGCCGAGGTCGTCGCCGTGGCCCGCCACGACGCCCCCGTGCGACTCGACGCCGCCGCGCTCGAAGCCGTCGAAGCCTCCCGCGCCATCATCGAAGCGCTCGCCGACGACGTCGAGCCGCACTACGGCATCTCCACCGGGTTCGGCGCGCTGGCGACCACGTTCATCCCCGAGGAGCGCCGCGCCCAGTTGCAGGCCTCCCTCGTCCGCTCGCACGCGGCCGGGTCCGGCCCGGAGGTCGAGCGGGAGGTCGTCCGCGCCCTCATGCTGCTGCGCCTGGCCACGCTGATGACCGGCCGCACCGGCGCCCAGCGCCGCACGGTCGAGACCTACGCCGCACTGCTCAACGCGGGAATCACGCCGCTTGTGCGCGAGTACGGCTCGCTCGGCTGCTCCGGCGACCTCGCGCCGCTGGCGCACTGCGCGCTCGCCGCGATGGGCGAGGGCCAGGTGCGCGTCGACGGGCGGCTCGTGGAGGCCTCCGACGCCCTCGCCGCCGCCGGCATCGAGCCCGTCGTCCTCGCCGAGAAGGAGGGCCTCGCGCTCATCAACGGCACCGACGGGATGCTCGGGATGCTCTCGCTCGCGCTGCACGACCTCGGCAGCCTGCTCACCACGGCCGACATCACCGCGGCGATGAGCGTGGAGGCGCTGCTCGGCACCGACGCGGTGTTCGCGGCCGACCTCCAGCAGCTGCGCCCCCAGGCCGGCCAGGCGGTCTCCGCCGCGAACCTGCGCGCGCTGCTCGCGGACTCCCCGCTCGTGGCCAGCCACAAGGGCCCCGAGTGCACACGCGTGCAGGACGCCTACTCGCTGCGCTGCTCGCCGCAGGTGAACGGCGGCGCCCGCGACACCGTCGCGCACGCGACGATGATCGCCGAGCGCGAGCTGGCCTCCGCCATCGACAACCCGGTGCTCACCCCGGACGGGCGCGTGGAGTCGAACGGCAACTTCCACGGCGCTCCCGTCGCGTACGTGCTCGACTTCCTCGCGATCGTCGTCGCGGACGTCGCGAGCATGTCGGAGCGGCGGACCGACCGCTTCCTCGACCCTGCACGCAACCAGGGGCTGCCGCCGTTCCTCGCGCACGAGGTCGGCGTGGACTCCGGCCTGATGATCGCGCAGTACACGGCGGCCGGGATCGTGTCGGAGCTCAAGCGCCTGGCCGTGCCCGCCTCGGCGGACAGCATCCCGTCGTCCGCGATGCAGGAGGACCACGTGTCGATGGGCTGGGCCGCCGCCCGCAAGCTGCGCCGCGCGATCGACGGGCTGAGCCGCGTGCTCGCCATCGAGCTGATGACCGCCTCCCGCGGCGCCGACCTGCGCAGCCCGCTGCGCCAGGGCCCGGCGACAGGCGCCGTGACGGAGGCGCTGCGCGCGACCGTCCCCGGCCCGGGGCCGGACCGCCACCTCTCCCCCGAGATCGAGGCCGCCGTCGCCTTCGTCGCCTCCGGCGCCGCCGTCACCGCTGTCGCCTCCGCGCTCACCACCCCCCTCAACTAACCCCCTCCATCTCTCCCGGAGTTATGTACGCGACACGCCGA
Source organism: Leifsonia sp. NPDC056665 (assembly GCF_042791795.1). Classification (NCBI taxonomy): domain Bacteria; kingdom Bacillati; phylum Actinomycetota; class Actinomycetes; order Micrococcales; family Microbacteriaceae; genus Leifsonia; species Leifsonia sp. NPDC056665. The sequence continues at coordinate 187,917 of NZ_JBHTXK010000003.1, read as the reverse complement.
GGCGAGGCGTACCCAACTCCGGAACAGATGGCTACCGAACGTAAGGAGCACGACATGCAGGGATCGCGACCGGTACGGGCGCCGCGCGGCACGGAGCTCAGCGCGAAGAGCTGGCAGACCGAGGCGCCGTTGCGCATGCTGATGAACAACCTCGACCCGGAGGTGGCCGAGCGCCCGGACGACCTGGTCGTCTACGGCGGCACCGGCCGCGCGGCACGGAGCTGGGAGGCGTACGACGCGATCGTCGCCACCCTCCGCGACCTGGAGGCCGACGAGACGCTGCTCGTGCAGTCCGGCAAGCCGGTCGGCGTCTTCCGCACGCACGAGTGGGCGCCGCGCGTGCTCATCGCCAACTCCAACCTGGTCGGCGACTGGGCGACGTGGCCCGAGTTCCGCCGACTGGAGGCGCTGGGCCTGACCATGTACGGCCAGATGACGGCAGGCTCCTGGATCTACATCGGCTCGCAGGGCATCCTGCAGGGCACCTACGAGACCTTCGCGGCCGTCGGCGACAAGCGGTTCGACGGCTCGCTCGCGGGGACACTCACCCTGACGGGCGGCTGCGGCGGCATGGGCGGCGCACAGCCTCTCGCCGTCACCATGAACGGCGGCGCCGTCCTCATCGTGGACGTCGACCGCACCCGCCTGCAGCGCCGCGTCGACCACGGCTACCTCGACGAGATGACCGACGACATCGACGACGCGATCGCCCGCGTGGTCGCCGCCAAGGACGAGCGCCGCGCCCTCTCGGTCGGCCTGGTCGGCAACGCCGCCACGGTCTTCCCCGAGCTGCTGCGCCGTGGCGTCCCGATCGACATCGTCACCGACCAGACCAGCGCGCACGACCCGCTCAGCTACCTCCCCGAGGGCGTCACGGTCGAGGAGTGGCACGAGCGCGCCGCCGCAGACCCCGAGGCGTTCACCATCGCCGCACGGCTGTCGATGGCGAAGCAGGTGGAGGCCATGGTCGGCTTCCTCGACGCCGGCGCCGAGGTCTTCGACTACGGCAACTCCATCCGCACCGAGGCCGAGCTCGGCGGCTACGACCGCGCGTTCGCGTTCCCCGGCTTCGTGCCCGCCTACATCCGGCCGCAGTTCGAGGAGGGCCGCGGCCCGTTCCGGTGGGCCGCGCTCTCGGGCGACCCGGCGGACATCGCCGCGACCGACCGCGCGATCCTAGAGCTGTTCCCCGACGACGACAAGCTGCGCCGCTGGATCACGCAGGCCGGCGAGAAGGTGCACTTCGAGGGCCTCCCCGCCCGGATCTGCTGGCTCGGCTACAAGGAGCGCCACCTCGCCGGACTGAAGTTCAACGAGATGGTCGCCTCCGGTGAGCTCTCGGCGCCGATTGTGATCGGCCGCGACCACCTCGACTCCGGCTCGGTGGCCTCCCCCTACCGGGAGACCGAGTCGATGAAGGACGGGTCGGACGCGATCGCCGACTGGCCGCTGCTCAACGCCTTGCTGAACACCGCCTCGGGCGCGACCTGGGTGTCGCTGCACCACGGCGGCGGCGTCGGGATCGGCCGCAGCATCCACGCCGGCCAGGTCGTCGTCGCGGACGGCACCCCGCTCGCGGCGGAGAAGATCGAGCGCGTGCTCACCAACGACCCGGGCACGGGCGTGATGCGGCACGTGGACGCCGGGTACGAGCACGCGGCGGAGGTCGCGCGCGAGCGCGGGTTGCGCATCCCGATGCAGGAGGCCGCAACCGTCTCGGAGCCGGGCGCCTGATGTCTCGCGCGACGCTGCTGACCGGGATCGGCGAACTCGTCACCCTGGACCCCGCCCACCCCGGACCGCTCGGCATCCTCCCCGACGCGGCCCTGCTGGAGGTGGACGGGCGGGTCGAGTGGACCGGGCCCGCGTCGGCGGCGCCGCGCGACGACGCCGACGAGGTCGTGGACGCGGGCGGCGCTGCCGTCATCCCCGGTTTCGTCGACAGCCACACGCACCTCGTCTTCGGCGGCGACCGCTCGGCGGAGTTCGAGGCGCGGATGGCCGGCCGCCCGTATTCCGCCGGCGGCATACGCAGCACGGTTGCCGCGACGAGAGCGGCCTCCGACGACGAGTTGCGCGTGCGGCTGGCCGGTTTCGTGCGCGAGCTGCGCTCGCAGGGCACCACGACCTTCGAGATCAAGAGCGGCTACGGCCTGACCGTGGAAGACGAGGCGCGCATCCTCCGGATCGCTCGCGAGGTCACCGACGAGACCACATTCCTCGGCGCGCATGTGGTGCCCGCCGAGTACGCGTCCGACCCGGAGGCGTACGTGGACCTGGTCACCGGCCCGATGCTGGACGCCTGCGCCCCCTACTCCCGCTGGGTCGACGTGTTCTGCGAGACGGGCGCGTTCACCGTGCCGCAGTCACGGCGGATCCTGGAGGCCGGCGCCGCGCGCGGCCTCGGCGTGCGCGTGCACGCGAGCCAGCTCGGCCCGGGCGACGGCGTCGCGCTGGCCGTCGAGCTGGACGCCGCGAGCGTCGACCACGGCACCTACCTGACCGACGGCGACGTCTCACTCCTCGCGGGATCGCGGACGGTCGCGACCCTCCTGCCCGGCGTGGAGTTCTCGACCAGGCACCCGTACCCGGACGCCCGCCGCCTCATCGACGCCGGCGTGCGCGTGGCGCTGGCGAGCGACTGCAACCCCGGCTCGTCGTTCACGTCGTCGATGCCGTTCTGCATCGCTGTCGCGGTGCGCGACATGGGGATGACGGTCGCGGAGGCGCTGCGGGCCGCGACGCTCGGTGGCGCGGAGGCGCTGCGCCGGGACGACGTCGGGCACCTGCGCCCGGGCGCGCGGGCGGACTACGTCGTCCTCGACGCGCCCTCGTACGTGCACCTCGCGTACCGCCCCGGCGTCCCACTGGTGTCGCGCACGCACGTCGCCTGACGCGCACCATTCGTGCCGAATGTGCGGAACGGCGATTCGTGCGGAATGTGTGGTTCCGCGGCGCGAAAGGCGACATTCGTGCCGAATCGTGACCCGGCTGTCGGGCGAACGGGGTGATAGGTTACCTTGGAGTGTGACATTCCAGGAGGCGCCCGCTGTGACCGACACCGAGACCGAGACCCGCCGACCACGCGCGCGCAAGGCCGCGCTGTATCTGACGATCGCGGTCCTGGCGGCCTCCGCGGTGTTCGGCGCGGTGCTGATCGTCGTCGGGGACCAGGCGAACATCGCCGGCCGCGCCTGGATGACGCTGCTGCTCGTCGGCGCGTTCGCGGGCGCCGTTGCGCTGGACGCGACGGTATCCAGCGGCCCCAACCGCTGGTACCTGCCGGCGTCGACCATCACGAACGCCGTCCTGGTCGCGGTCGGGCTGCTGAAGCTGTGGAACGGCATCCTCCAGCACGACGACACGGCGGACCCCCTGGTCTGGGCGGTGCAGTTCTGGCGCTTCGTGGGTGTGGTGGCGCTCGCCCGCCTGGCGCTGCTGCTGACGCAGGTGTACGGACTGCGCTTCGTGACGCGGGCCACCTCCCGCGTGGCGTCGATCGGCGGAGTAGTCACGCTCGCCCTCGCCTGGGCGACGGTGCTGGTGCTCGCCCTTCCGGCGATCCTCCCGGCGGCGATCTGGCCGGAGTGGTGGTGGCGGCTGGCATCGGCGACCACCCTCGTCGCGGCCGTCGCGGCGGTCATCCCGCTGATCGTGCGGGCGTTCGACGCGAAGCCGGCGCCCCGCGGCGACCAGTCGGGTCCCGAGTTGCGACCGTATCCGCCGTACGCGTTCCCAGAGCCGGGGGCCCACGCGCACCCCCAATCACCTCAGGCGCACGTTCACCACCAGTATCCGCAGCAGCCGGGCGCAACTCCACCGCCCCCGCCGGGCACAGCCCCGCAGCCTCAGCCGGCCGCCGCTCCTCCCGCGACGAACCCGGCTCCACCGACGGCCTCCGGCTTCTCGCCGCCGCAGTAGCCGCAGGGCCTCACCGCGACGCGAGCCCCGCCGCCGCCTCCAGCACCAGCAGCGCGGCTAGGCGCACCGTGCGCTGGTCGGGGGTGTCCGCGGTGGCGTCGACCTCCGCGATGTCGATCGAACGGACACGGGAGTCCGCGCCCGCGAGCCGCGCGAACCTCCGCAGCTCCCACGCCGCGATGCCGCCCGGAACGGAGGCAGGGCAGCCGGGGGCGACGGAGCGGTCGCACACGTCCACGTCCAGGTCCACGTGGACAGGGCCTCCGGCAGCGCCCGCGACCTCCAGGGCCTCGGCCATCACGTCGTCGATCGGACGGAGGTGGAGGTCGTCGCGCGGGATGACGGTGATGCCGTACTCCTGCGCCCGCAATGCGTACTCGGCCGAGTTGGCGAAGTCGGCGATGCCGATCTGGACGATCCGGCGGCCGTCGAGTCCGGCCTCCACGAGGCGGCGCACCGGCGAGCCGTTGGAGACGCCGTCGCGGAGGTCGTAGTGGGCGTCGAGTGTCACCAGCCCGGCCATCGGCACGGCGTCGCCCCACGCGCCGAGCGCCGCGGGGACGGTGAGGGAGTTGTCGCCGCCGACCGCGACGGTCAGGCGCGAGCGCGAGACGGCCTCCCGCACGGCGTCGATCGCCCGGCGCTCGCCCTCGGGGCCGTCCGGCTCCGCCACGTCGCCGGCGTCGGCGAACCGGAGCGCCTCGACCGCCAGCTCGGGAACGTGCAGCGAGTACCGCCGCAGCGCCTCCCGCACGGCGCCCGGCGTCGCGTGCGCGCCCGTCGGGGACAGCGACGTGCGCCAGGTCGGGAGGCCGATCATCGCCACATCGACCTGCCCGTCCGGGAGCTCGGCGAGCGACGGCCAGGAACCGGCGCGGGGCCAGAGGGGATCGACGGAGAGACTCATACCGCGACGCTAGCAACGCCTGTCCGCGCCGGCGCGCGCCACCCCACCTCCGCTGTCTGGGATCCCGGACGCGCGCCTTCAGCGCAGTAGCCGAGGGGCGCGTAAACGCCCCTAAAAGCGCGTTCTAAGGGCGTTTACGTGCCCCTCGGCGTGATGGTGGTGCTGGGTGCGACGCGGCCGGCGGTCAGAGCTGGCGGCCGCCCGCGGGGGTCGTGAACACCGGGGGCTCCGGCGACTCGCCGTCCGGCGTTCCTCCGGCCGAACCGCCGGCAGCGGCCTCGCCGCCCTTCGCCGCCCGGCGGGCGATGCGGCGCTCGCGCGCCCCCTCCACCAGGTTGTACAGCGTCGGCAGCACCACAAGGGTCAGCACCGTGGACGAGATCAGGCCGCCGATCACCACGATGGCGAGCGGCTGCGAGATGAAACCGCCATGCCCGGTCACGCCGATCGCCATCGGCGTCAGGGCGGCGATGGTCGCGAGCGCCGTCATCAGGATCGGGCGCAGACGACGGGACGCACCGTGCACGACCGCGTCGCTGACCGTCAGACCGCGGGCGCGGTACTGGTTGACCAGGTCGATGAGCACGATCGCGTTGGTCACCACGATGCCGATCAGCATCAGCACGCCGATGAGCGACGCGACGCCGAGCGGGATGCCGGAGGCGAGCTGCAGCAGGATGGCGCCGGTCGCCGCGAACGGCACCGAGACCAGCAGGAGCAGCGGCTGCCGCAGCGAGCGGAACGTCGCCACCATGACGATGTAGACGATCAGGATCGCCGCCAGCAGCGCGAGCCCGAGCTGACCGAACGCGCTCGACTGGCTGGACGAGACGCCGCCGATCTTCGCCGTGGCACCGGCCGGGAGGTCGGCGTCCTTGAGCGCCTTGGTGACGTCTGCGTTGGCGGTCGTCAGATTGTCGGTGGCCGGCGTCGCCGTGACCGCGGACGTCCGCAGCCCGCGCTCGGTCGTCACGGTCGACGGGCCCTTGGCCTCCGTGACGGTCGCCACCGAGCTGAGGGGAACGACGCCCTTCGCGGTCGGGATCGGCAGGTCGGACAGCCCGGCGACCGTGGTCGGCGGGTTGTCGCTTTGCAGGTAGATGTTGAGCGTCGAGTTCTCGATCGCGACCGAACCGATCTGGGTCGGCTGCATCGCCTGGGAGACGAGCGTGCCTACCGCGACCTCGCTGAGGCCGGCCTCGGCGGCCTTCGTGCGGTCGACGCTCACCGAGACGTACGGCAGCGATGCGCTCAGGTTGTCGGTGACCTGCTTCAGCGACTGGTGCTTCTTCAGTTCGGCGACGACGGAGTCCGTGGCCTTCTGAAGGTCGGCGTTCGAGCTGGCGGTGATGTCCACCTCGATGTCGGTGGAGCCACCGAACCCGCTGGACGCGGACACGGTGATGTCGCCGGCGCCGGTGATCGACGCCATCTCGTTCTGAATGGTCATCTGGAGCTTGTCCTGGTCGGCGTTCGCGTCGGTCGTGACCGAGAACGTCGTCGCGCCGCCGCCACCGGTGAACGCGTCGCGCAGCGACGATCCGCTGGAGCCGATCGAGACCTGCACGGTCTTCACGCCGTCGGTATGCAGGAGCTTGTCCTCCACCTTGCGCGCGGCGTCGTCCTTCGCCTGGAGGCTCGCGCCCGGGTCGAGGGTCTGCGAGACGGTGAGCGAGTTCTGGCCGCTCGAGCCGAGGAAGTTGGTCTTGAGCAGCGGGACCGAGAAGAAGGTCAGGATCAGCACGATCACCGCGGCGACGACGGTCAGCACGGAGTGCTTCAGCGTCCAGCGGATGATCGGGAGGTAGCCCTTCTGCAGGCGCGACGGGTGCTCGAGCTCGTCGTGGCCCGAGGCGGTGGCCTCCGCCACCGAGAGATGGGCGGCCTCGTCGTCGAACTCGCCGCCCTCGTGCTTGCGGGCCTTCGGCGCACGCAGGAACCAGTACGCGAGCACCGGCACGATCGTCAGCGCGACCAGCAGCGACGAGAGCAGCGCGATGGTGACGGTCAGCGCGAACGGCCGGAACAGCTCGCCCGTGACGTCGCCGACGAACGCCAGCGGCAGGAACACCGCCACGGTCGTGATCGTGGACGCCGTGATCGCCCCGCCGACCTCCCGCACCGCGCGGATGATCGTGACGGCCCGGTCCACGCCGGGCACGAGTTGCCGTTTGATGTTCTCGATGACGACGATCGAGTCGTCGACGACGCGGCCGATCGCGATGGTGAGCGCGCCGAGCGTGATGATGTTGAGCGTGTAGCCGCTCGCCCACATCACGATGAAGGTGATGAGCACGCTGGTCGGGATGGAGACCACGGTCACGAGGGTGGAGCGCACCGACAGCAGGAACACCAGGATGACGATGACCGCCATCCCGAGGCCGAGCAGGCCCTCCTCGGCGAGCGAGTTGATCGACTGCGTGATGAACGGCGCCTGGTCGAAGACGACGGTGATCTTGGCGTGGTTCCCGAGTTTGGTCTCCAGGCTGGGGATGAGTGCGGACACCGCGTGCGAGACCGCGACGGTGTTGGCGGAGGGCAGCTTGGTCACCGCGATAGTGAGCGCGGGCTTGCCGTTGACGCGCGAGAGCGAGGTGATCGGGTCATCGTTCTGCGCGACGGTCGCGACGTCGCCGATCGTCTTCGGCGTGGCGTTCGCGGCGGCCGCAGCGGCGGCCTGACTGGAGGCCGCGCCTCCCGCGGTCGCCCCTCCCGAAGCAGCACCGGCGGCACCGCCGGTCGCGCCCGACGAAGCCGTCGCGCCCGTGGACGACTTGATGAGCGGCAGCGCCTGGATGTCCGCCACCGACGTGAGCTGGGCCCCCGACTGGATGGTGAGCGTCTGGCCGTTCTCGGTGATCGACCCGCCGGGCAGCAGAACGCCGTTCTGCTGCAGCGCGTCCTTGATCGCCGACGCACTGAGGCCGGCGGCGGCGAGCTTGGCGGTGTCCGGCGTGATGGTGATGCGCTGGCCGACCTCGCCGACGAGCTGGGCGTCGTTGACGCCGCTGACGGCCTTGATGTCTGGGAGTGCGAGCTTGGTGATGTCGTCGCCGAGGGTGCGCTGGTCGGTGTCGCTGCTGACCGCGAGCTGGATGACGGGGAGGTCGTCGATGGAGCCGGAGAGCACCTGCGGGTTCACGCCGGACGGCAGCGTCGACTTGATCCGGTTGATGGCCTGGTCGATCTTCTGCTCTGCCGTCGCCAGGTCGGTGCCGTACGTGAACTTCGCCGTGATGATCGACTGGCTGGTGCTGCTGACCGCGGACGTGGAGTCGAGGTCGGGCACGCCCTGGATGGCGGCCTCCACCGGCGTGCTCACGTCATGGTTGACGACCTCGGGCGACGCGCCGGGGTAGCTGGACAGCACGACGAGCTGCGGGAAGGAGATCGACGGCACGAGCTCCTGCTTGAGGCTGGTCAGCGCGACGCCGCCGAAGATGGCGGCCACGATGGTGACGAGCGCGATGAGGGCGCGGTTCTTCATGCTGAGAACGGCGAGATAGTGCACGGAGGGTCCCCTCGGCGGAAGTGATCGGACTGACGGCGACGACAGAGGCGCTGCAGAAGTCTCTCATTGCAGGCTGTGCAATTTCCTCATGCCGTAGTACGACTTGGGCCAGGCACCCGGGTCCGACGCCTCGGCGCCGGGGCCTCAGCGCAGGCCGCGGATCACCGTCACGAGCAGGGTCTCCAGGCTCTCGCGGAAGTCGATCCGGAAGCGGGCGAGCTCCGGGTCGAGCTCGTAGGCCTCCGCCATGCCGGGCGAGAGCCGGCAGGTCGACCAGATGCCGCCGATCCCGAGGGTCACCGCGCCGACGAAGACCAGTGTGCCGCGGGGGTCGTCGCCGATCCACGGCGCGGCCAGCGAGCCCAGCCGGGCCGCGTCCGCGAGCAGTGCGCGCTTGTAGGCGAGCGCGACGGGACCCGAGATGTTGTGTTCGAGGATGCCGGGGGCGGCCGCGCACAGTTCGGCGAAGACGGGACGGTCGGCGGCGGTGTCCGCCACGGCCTCGCCGAGGGACTCGGGCGTGCGGTCGACGGTGGCGGCCAGCCGCTTCTCCAGCGCGTCGAGCCAGGCCGCGAACTCGCGCCCGTAGAGCTCCAGCAGCACGGCCTCCCGGGACTCGAAGTACCGGAGTACGTTCGACTTCGCCAGGCCGACGCGGCGCGCGAGCTCGTTGAGGCTGAGGTCGGCGACGCGGGTGTCGGCCAGCATGCCCGCGGCCGACGTGAGGATGTCCTCCCTGCGCCGCGCGCGCTGCTCCTCGCTGCGCGCCCGGCTGAACGTCGCCTGGGACATCACCCTCCCTCTTGCTAACAGACCATCGGTCTATTAGCGTATCCCGTAACAGACCAGCGGTTCATTATTTCACGACCAGCGGAGGAAACCGTGTACAACGTCCCCGACCAGACCGGACGGCACATCGTCGTCACCGGAGCCAACAGCGGCACCGGCAAGGAGGCCACCGCCCGGCTCGCCGCCGCGGGCGCCCGCGTGACGATGGCCGTGCGCAACCTGGAGAAGGGCGAGGCCGCCCGCGCCGAGCTCCTCGCCCGTGTTCCCGGGGCCGACCTCCGGCTGCGGAGGATCGACCTCGCCGACCTCGCCAGCGTGCGCGCCTTCGCGGAGGGGATGCTGGCCGACGGCGAGCAGCTCGACACCCTCGTCAACAACGCCGGCGTGATGATCCCGCCGAAGCGGATCGAGACCGTCGACGGGTTCGAGCTGCAGTTCCAGAGCAACTTCCTCGGCCCGTTCCTGCTGACGAACCTGCTGCTGCCGCGCCTCCTGGAGTCGCCGAAGCCGCGGGTGGCGACGATGTCGAGCGGCACGGCCGACTTCGGGTCCATCCACTTCCGCGACCTCCAGTTCGAGCGGCGCTACAGCGCTCCGCGCGCCTACGCGCAGTCCAAGCTGGCCGACCTCCTGATGGCCCTGCGCCTCGCCCGGCTCTCCGACACGCGGGGCTGGGGGCTGCTCAGCACGGCGGCGCACCCCGGCTACACGCGCACCAACCTGCAGACCGCCGGCCGCAACCTCGCCCGCGGGGACGGGAAGCAGCTCCAGCCGTCCAGCAGCACCCTCCTGCCGTCGCAGGGCGTGGAGCAGGGGGCCGAGCCGCTGCTGTTCGCCGCCGCCGACCCTGGCGCGGTGCAGGGCGCGTACTACGGTCCTTCGCGGATGGCGCTGGTGGGGCCGACCCACCGGGCGCAAATCCCGCGCAGCGCCCGTGGCCGGGACCTTCCCGCCTCGCTCTGGGCGGTGGCGGCGGAGCTGACCGGTGTGGATGTGCAGACCACGCTGGGGAGCGGGGCCGCGAAGTAAGGGCAGCTCGCCTCAGACCACGTTCGGCAACGCCCCCGCATCGAAGTACGGCGCGGGCTCTGCAGACGCCATTGCCCACGCGCGCTCCAGCGCGGCGAAGGCCCGCCGCGTCTCGTCCTCGCTGTACGTGATCGGCACCCGCAGGAACCGCTCGAACGCCCCGTCCAGCCCGAACCGCGGGCCGGCCGCGATGAGGAGGCCGTGGTTGCGCGCGGCGAGCGCGAGCGACGAGCTGACCGGCGCGCCGATCCCGATCCAGGCCGCAAGGCCGCCGTGCAGGCGGGGGATGCGCCACTCGGGGAAGACCTCCCCGGCCAGGCGGCGCACGGTCTCCCGGCCCGCGGCGAGCTGCACGCGGCGTTCTTCGAGGATCTCGCGCGTCTGCGGGAGCATCCGCGCGACGACGAGCTGCTCGATCATGGGCGTGCCCAGGTCGGTGGACGGCTTCGCTACGATCAGCCGCTGGATCAGCGGGCGCTCGGCGCGGATCCAGCCGATCCGGAGGCCGCCCCAGAGGCTCTTGGAGGCCGAGCCGATGAGCAGCACCGGCGGGTCCCCTGCATTGCGGTGGGCATAGGTCGGCAGCGGCAGGTACTCGCCCGGCCGGTCGATGTCGAGGTCGGCCGTCGTCTCGTCGCCGACTACGATCGTCCCGTGCGCCGCCGCAGCGGAGAGGATGCGCTCGCGGGTCGCCGGCGACATGGACGCGCCGGTCGGGTTGTGGAAGTCCGGGATCAGGTACGCCAGCGCCGGGCTCGCGCGCCGGATCGCCTGCTCGGCCGCGTCGGCGTCCCAGCCGTCGTCCCCGGCGGGCTCGCGGCCGTCCGGGTCGAGGGCGTGCGGCGCGTCGTCCGGTGGCGTGACCGTGATCGGGAGGAGCCGGGCGCCGGCCAGCCGCAGAGCCTCGGTCGCGTGCGGGTAGGTGGGCATCTCGACCAGCGCGCGGTCGCCGCGCGACAGGAAGGTGCGGGCGATGAGTGCGATGGCCTGCTGCGCGCCGACCGTGACCAGGATCTGATCGGCGGTGGTCGGGAGGCCGCGCTCGGCATACCGGTCGGCGATCGCCTGGCGCAGGTGCGGCAGTCCGACCGGGTCGTAGCCGGAGTCCGGGAGGAAGTGCGGCAGTTCCTCCGCGGCGGCGCGCGCGGCGGCCGGGAGGGAGGCCGCGGCGGGCAGGGCCGCCTTGGTGAAGTCGAGCATCCCCTCGCCGCCGGTCGTCGGCAGGGCCAGCGCCGGGCCGGGGAGGCGCGCGACGCTGCCGGAGCCGCGCACGCTGTCGAGGAAGCCGCCCTCCCGGAGCTGCCGGTAGGCCGCGCTGACCGTCGTGCGGCTCAGGTCGAGCCGGCCCGCGAGGTCGCGCTCGGCCGGGAGTCGGGTGCCGATCGGGATGCGGCCGTCCAGCACGAGCAGGCGGACGCGGTCGGCCAGCGACTGGTAGCCGGGGGCCGCGCCGCGCCAGTCGCCGAGCAGCGACTCGAGCGAGCGGGCGGAGAGTTGGGCGTCGGGCATGCGGGCCACTTTATCCGGATTGGCCTCTTGATGTAAGGCCAATCGAGCGATTGGATTGTCATCATGTCCCGCTTCTTCCTCACCCGGCGCCTCGGCCAGCTCCTGGTCGGACTGTTCCTGTACGGCATCGCCATCGCGCTGATGGTGCGGGCCGGGATCGGCGTCTCGCCGTGGGACGTGCTGGCGCAGGGGGTCTCGTACAAGACGGGCATCCCGTTCGGGCTGGTGACCAACCTGGTCGGACTCGTCGTGCTGGCCTTCTGGATCCCGCTGCGGCAGCGGCCGGGGCTCGGGACCGTGCTGAACGTCCTCCTGGTCGGGCCGAGCGCGCAGCTCGGGCTCTGGATCATCCCGCAGCAGACCGTGCTGTGGGCCCAGGTGCTGGTCTTCGTCGCCGGGCTGCTGCTGCTCGCGGTCGCCACGGGCCTCTACATCGGGCCGAAGCTGGGGCCGGGGCCGCGCGACGGGCTGATGACCGGCCTCCACGCCCGCACCGGCCGGCCGATCTGGGCGGTGCGCACGGCGATCGAGGTCACGGTGCTCATCATCGGCTGGTTCCTCGGCGGCAACGTCGGCGTCGGAACGCTCGCGTTCGCGCTGCTCGTCGGGCCGCTGTGCAGCCTCACCCTCCCGTTCTTCGCCATCCGGATGCCGGAGCCCGCGCCAGCGGACGCCGAGCTGGAGGGCGAGCTCGAAGGCACGGCGGAGCAGGGCCCCGGCCTCCGCGCGGAGGGTGCGGACGAGCGGGATGCCGTCCGTTTCGACGTGCGGGACGGCATCCTGCTCGAATCCGACGCGGCGACGCGGACGCGCGCGGTCGACCGCACGGACTCCCCGCTGGTGCGCGGCCCGCAGCCCGACCGCGCCCCGACCGAGCCGCCCGCCCCGCGCCGCGGCGGCGCCCGCCTCATCGAGGCGCACTGGCTCGACGACCGCCTCACCGGCCGCACCCGCACCCGCCGCGCGTAACCCAGCAATCTCTCCCGGAGTTATGTACGCGACACGCCGGGTGCGAACGTACACAACTCCGGAATCGATCGCTGGGTTACGCGAGGTGGGTGGCGGCGTAGACGCGGAGGGCGTCGCGCACGAAGGTGGCGCCCTCGGCGCCGCCGTAGTTGGCGGCGAAGCGCGGGTCGGCGACGTACATGTCGCCGAGCCCGGTCAGGTACGCGGCCGGCGGGGCGCCTGTGCCGTAGCCGGGCGTGCCCGGGATGTCGGCCAGCCAGTCGGCGTGCCGACGGGCGAGCGCCTGCGCCTCCTCCGACGCGGGGTCGACCCCGCGCGCGGCGGCGGCCGTCCAGTCGGCGGCGAGCGCCTTCTGCCGCTGCTGCCAGCCCGCGCGCTCCTCGGCGGTCATCCCGCGCCACCAGCGGTCGGACGACGCGTACGCGTCCTTCCCCCAGCGCTCCTCGACCTCCTCCTTGTACTGGGTGTGGTCGAAGCCGTCGAACATCTCCTCAGCCACGATCTCCCCTCCTTCCTCCACAGCGTGGATCGTCGACTCGACCGACGCGATCTGCCGCGCCAGCCGTTCCCGCTCGGTCCGCAGCCACGTCAGGTGGTCGCGCAGGGCGGGCACCGCATCCCGTCTGTCGTCGAGCACGCGGGCGATGGCCGGGAGGCCGAGCCCGAGGTCCCGCAGCAGGAGGATGCGCTGCAGCCGCACGAGGGAGTCGCGGTCGTAGTGGCGGTAGCCGTTCGCGGCGACCCGGCTCGGCGGCAGCAGGCCCAGCTCGTCGTAGTGACGCAGCGTCCTGCTCGTCGTGCCGGCGATGCGCGCGATGTCCTGGATGCTCCAGTCCACGGTCGCCTCCACCATGTCCGTCTCCTCTCGTGGGGTGCAAGAACCACGGTAGAGGTTGACGTTACGTCAATGTCAAGCGCGGCGCGATACTGTCATGCGTGTGCGTGAGATCCGCTCCCTGACCGTCGTCGCCCCGGGCATCCTCTTCGTCGAGGGCCCGGCCTCCAACTGGACCGTCTTCCACGGGCGCGGGCATGTCGAGCTGGTGGACTGCGGCTATCCGGCCGACCGCCCGCTGGTCGAGGCGTCGATCCGCTCGACCGGGCTCGAGGTGTCGGCGCTCACGCGCATCATCGTCACGCACGGGCACTCCGACCACCTGGGGGCGGCGCGCGACTTCAGCGAGCACTCCGGGGTGGAGGTGCTGGCAGCCGCCAGCGAACTCCCGAACGTCCGCCGCGAGACCACCGAGCAGGTCACCGTCGCCGACCTGCTGCCGGTCGCCCTCCGCCGTGGCACCATCCCCTGGGCCGTCTCGGCCATCCGGGCGGGCGGCCTCGGCGACGTCGGCGTCCCGGCCGCGCAGGCCATCACGGCCGACGCGATCGCGCTGTCGACCGGCCACCGCCTGGAGGTCGTGCCCACGCCCGGTCACACGACGGGGCACGCGTGCTTCTTCGAGCCGGACGCCGAGGTGCTGATCACCGGCGACGCGCTCGTGACCGGGCACGCGCTGCTCGCCGACGAGGGTCCGCTGCAACAGCTTCCGACGTTCTTCCATCACGACGCCGACGGGGCGGAGGCGAGCGCGCGACGGCTCAGCCTGTGCGACGCGCGCTGGGTGCTGCCGGGCCACGGGCCGGCGCTGCGGCTGTAGAGCGCGCTACCGCTTCGCCCTTGCCGGCACTGGCCGCTGCTCGTCCGAGCCCGTCCGCTCATCGCCTGCCACCGGCGGCACCGTCAGCTCCCCCGGCGCCGCGAACTCGCTCGGCTCCGCGAGCGTGATCGGCGTGTTGTGGATGTGGATGCGCGCACGCGCGGCGGACGCCGGCGCCAGCGGACGACGCGCGACCGGGCGCACCGGCTCGCCGCGGCGGTCCTGGCCGGGCAACGGGCGCGAGCGGCGGCCGTAGATCAGCGACGACGAGTCGAGCAGCCACGGCACGAGCGCCACGGTCACGCCGTGGCACAGCATGAGCTGCTTGCTGAGCCTGCGCGCGCGGTGGTTGTGCAGCAGCGACTCCCACCAGTGCCCGACGATGTACTGCGGCAGGTAGACCGTCACGACCTCGGAGCCGTGCTCCTCGCGGCGGTGCTTGAGGTACTTGATCAGCGGCACGCCGAAATCGCGGTACGGCGACTCGATGACCGTCAGCGGCACGTGGATGTTCTGCTCGATCCACTGCCGCTGCAGCTTCTGCGTCGCCTCCTCCTCGATCGAGACATGCACGGCCTCGATGGAGTCGTGACGGGCGGCGATCGCATAGTCCAGCGCCTTGAGGGCCGGCTTCTGCATCTTGCCGATCAGCACCACCGCGTGGTCGCCGACGCTGCCGAAAGTCGTGACCGGGTCGACCTCGATCTCCTTCTCGACATCCCGGTAGTACCGGTTCACGCCGAGCATCAGGAACCAGAGGATCGGCATGAAGATGAACACGAGGTATGCGCCGTGCGTGAACTTCGTGATGGTGACCACGATGAGCACGACGAAGGTCAGCGTCGCGCCGAACGCGTTGATGCAGAGCGAGCGGACGATGGAGCTGCGCTCGCGCGAGCTCAGCACGGCGTTGCCGTCCTTGCCGCTGCCGCGCAGCAGCGAGACCCAGTGCTTCACCATCCCGGACTGGCCGAGCGTGAACGACACGAACACGCCGATGATGTAGAGCTGGATGAGCTGCGTCAGGTTCGCCTGGTAGACGAGCAGCAGGACCGTCGCGGCGAGCGCCAGCAGGATCATGCCGTTCGAGTAGACGAGGCGGTCGCCGCGGGTGTTGAGCGCCTTGGGAGCGTACGAGTCGCGGGCGAGCACCGAGCCGAGCAGCGGGAAGCCGTTGAACGCGGTGTTCGCCGCGAGCAGCAGCACGACCGCCGTGGCGGCCTGCACGATGAAGAAGAAGAAGGTGTTGTTGCCGAACGTCGCCGCGGCGATCTGCGCGATGAGCGAGCGCTGCGGGGAGGTCGCGCACTGCGCCCAGCCCTGGAGGTCGCACGGGTTCTCCGCGTAGTGGACGCCGCTGATCAGCGCAGTGGCGGTGAGGCCGGCGAACAGGACGATCGCGATGCCGCCCATCAGCGCGAGGGTGGTGCGGGCGTTGCGGATCTTGGGCGTGCGGAAGGCGGGAACTCCGTTGGCGACGGCCTCCACACCGGTCAGCGCGGAACAGCCGCTGGAGAACGCGCGCAACAGCAGCAGCACCACCGCGGCCTGCGTGATGCTGCTGGTGTGCACGGAGTAGCCGGCCGACTCGGCGACCGGCGCGTGACCGAACGCCGTGCGGATCAGGGCCGTGACGACCATCACGAAGATGCTGCCGATGAAGATGTAGGTGGGGAGCGCGAACGCCTTGCTCGACTCCCGCACGCCGCGGAGGTTGACCGCGGCGAGGATGATCACGCAGACCACCGCGAGCTCGACGCGCCACGGCGCGAGGCCCGGCAGCGCCGAGATCACGTTGTCGACGCCGGACGCGACGGACACGGCGACGGTCAGCACGTAGTCGACCAGGAGGGCGGAGGCCACGATCAGGCCGGCCTTCTCGCCGAGGTTCTTGTGCGCGACCTCGTAGTCGCCGCCTCCCGAGGGGTAGGCCTTGACGAGCTGCCGGTAGCTCAGCACCACCGTGATCATCAGGACGACGACGGCCGTCGCCACCCAGGGGGCGAACGTCAGGAACGACAGGCCGCCGAGCAGCAGGATCATCAGGAGTTCCTGCGGAGCGTAGGCGACGCTGGAGAGTGCGTCTGACGCGAAGATCGGGAGCGCAAGGTGCTTCGGGAGTAGCTGTCCTTCGAGCTTCTCGCTCGGAAGCGGGTCGCCGATCAGCCACCGCTTCGGGGATCTCCCCTCATTTGTCACGAGGGACGACACTACTCGCTGCCAAAACCCTGTCAAATCGGCGCGTCGCGTCACCGCCGGAAGGCGATTCCGCAGACGCTTGGTCCGCACCTCGCGAGGCATCCGTTGCCGCGGATTCTCGCGGGATTCGGCTCGTCATCGGCCTCACTGGGAGCGAGATGAGCATGGGCTGGGACTTTCTGGAGTTCCTTGAAGAAAACCCGCTCTCACCGGCGGTTCAGCCGCGGCCGATCGCCTCGACGATCGCGCGCCGCACGCG
Organism: Leifsonia sp. NPDC056665; assembly: GCF_042791795.1. Taxonomy (NCBI): domain Bacteria; kingdom Bacillati; phylum Actinomycetota; class Actinomycetes; order Micrococcales; family Microbacteriaceae; genus Leifsonia; species Leifsonia sp. NPDC056665. The sequence goes on along the minus strand of NZ_JBHTXK010000003.1, from coordinate 171,169 downwards.
GGTCAGCTCCTCCTTGAGGAGGGGCACGACGTTCTCCGGGAGTACGCCGCGGGCGGCCTGCGAGCGCAGGTCCGTGCGGAGCTGCTGGCGGAACTCGTTGATCGCGACCTCCGCCTCCCGTGCCGCGGCGTTGGCGGCCGAGCGGGCGTCGCGGCCCGCCTCGCGCGCCTCCTGCCGCGGGTCGACCCGCGTCGCGTCGCGCTTGGCCTCCCGCGCCGCCGAGGCCAGCTCGGCGCGCAGGGTGCGCATGGCGTCGTTCACGCCCGCGCGCACTTCGTCGGCGAGCCGGCGGACGGAGTCGGTGACCTCGTCCTCGATCGCGTCCAGCTCGGGCTCGCGGGCGGCGAGCTCGGCGCGGCCGGCGTCGGTGATCGCGTAGACGGTCTTGCGCCCGTCGGTCGTCTTGGTGACCAGCCCCTCCTCCTCCAGCTTCGCCAGCCGCGGGTAGATGGTGCCGGCGCTCGGCACGTAGGTGCCGCCGAAGCGATCGCTCAGCGCCTGGATGAGCTCGTAGCCGTGCCGGGGCGACTCCGCCAGGAGGCTCAGCAGGTAGAGGCGGAGGTTGCCGTGGGCGAAGACGGGGGTCACGCCGACGCCTCCTCCTGGGCCGAGGAGCTGCGGAGCACCGAGACGGCGCCGGAGACGGAGTTGACCGTGATGTCGACCCAGTAGCCGTCGAGGCTGCCGGTGGTCCCGGTGTACCCCTTTCCTGCCGAGCCGATGACCATCACGTTGTCGAGCTGCACCCGGCCGGAGACGGTGTTGGCGCGGTACCGGGCGCCCAGGGCCTCCGGGATGCGGATGGTCGTGTCGCCGGAGACGGAGTTGATCTGGACCTCGTCGGGGGTGCCGGCGAGGTCGACCATGATGTCGGCGGAGACGCCGTCGGCGCTGAACCGCGGGATCGTCCCGGTGGCAGTGATGTCCCCCGACACCGTGTGCGCGGTGATGCGCCCGGTGTGGCCGCGGGCCGAGAGCTCGCCGCTGACGGAGTTGAGCTCGAGGGCGCCTTCGAGGCCGTCGATGACGACATCCCCGGAGACGGTGCTGAGCCGGGCGTCGGTCTTCAGGCCCGAGATGAGGGCTCCGGCGGAGACGACGCCGAACTTGAGGGCGACGTCCCGCGGCACCAGCACGCTGACGTCGGCGCGGGCGCTGGACCGCATCGACTTGAAGACGTCGATGAAGTTGTCCCACCGCAGCTGCGGGTGGTCGATCTCCAGGCGGTCGTCTTCGATGGTGACCTTGAGGTCGCGGCCGGACACCGAGTGGACCTCCACCCGGGCCCCCGGCTCGTCGTGGCCGATGATGTCGATCTGGCCGCCCAGCAGCCCGACCTTGAGGGAGCGGACCAGCTCCACGTCGATCGTGCGGCTCTCGCCGGGCTGGATGAGCCACTTTTCCTGTGCCATGCTCTCGTGCTCCTTGCTTCGGTGACTCGCGATATATCGCGATGTTGACGTATTCACGATATATCGCGAGTTGGACGAGCGCAAGCGCCCGGCACGAATCTCAGGGTCGGCTCAGGGACATCCCCGACGCCGCCCGGTCAGCGGCGCGGGCGCGCGAGCCAGGGGTGCAGGAGGCGCGTGACGAACGGGAGCAGGAAGTACGTCATCGTCGGCGTCAGCAGGAGGGTCGTGATGAGGACCGTGGCGAGCGGCCAGAGCTGGTGCCAGCCGGGCACCAGATAGAACGTGAAGTAGGTGAAGACCAGCGAGAGCGGGAAGAACCCGAGCCAGATCGTGACGGCCTGCTTCCAGCGCGGCGGGGCGGCGGGGGCGCCGGGCTCCGGCTCGTCGAACCAGCCCTCGATTCCGGTGCGGCGCTCCACGCGCGACACCTCGACCAGCTCGCGGCCCTCGTACAGCCACTCGGCGCGCTCGTCGGAGGCCTCCCACACCTCCAGCGACGCGGCGTCGGCGAAGCGGTACAGCATGTGCCACTCGTGCGAGTGGGCGTTCGCGCGCACCCAGCCGGAGCCGAGGAAGCCCTCGTAGCCGTTGGCGAGGTTGACGCCCGCCTGGACCCAGTGGGTCACCTCGGGGAGGCGATCGGGGTCGACGCGGCGGGTGATCGAGACGGTGACGGGGATGCGCGGGGGGAAGTCCGGGTTCTGCGCTTGTGGCGCGGAGACGTTCGGCTCTTGTGGAGTCATGCGTCCATTGTCGCCGCCGCGGGTTACGCGCGCGTTTCGGCGGCGAGGTTCCGTCGAAGGGCACGCAAACGCCCCTAAACGCGCATTTTAGGGGCGTTAACGTGCCCCTCGGCGGATGGAGGGGGGTCAGCGGGGGCCGAGGAGGGTGGCGCCGTCGCGCACGACGAGCTGGGGGATCACCAGGCGGTGCCGCGGGTCGTCGACACTGGAGCGGACCCGGCCGCCGTGAGCGCCGGTCAGCAGTTCGAGCACGCCGGCGGCCACCTCCTCCAGCGGCTGGCGCACGCTGGAGAAGCCGAGCGACGCGGCGACCGGGGTGTCGTCGTACCCGATCACGGGGATGCTGCCACCTGTCGCGGTCAGGGCGCCGAGGGCGAGCGAGTCGGAGGCGCAGACGACGGCCTCCACGTCGGCACGGGCGGCGAGCGTCCGCATGGCCTCCGCGCCGAAGGTCACGCCGTCCTCGGAGGCCTCCTCCAGCGTCGCGAGCGTCGCGTCGTCGACGACCTGCGCCTCGCGCATCGCCTCCAGCCAGCCCGCCCGGCGGTCGTCGCCGGTGCCGGAGCCGGCCGGCCAGCCGAGGTAGCCGATCCGGCGGAGGCCTCGGGCGAGGAAGTGGTCCGTCGCCTCCCGCAGACCCGACCGGCCGTCCACGTCCACCCAGAGGTGCAGCGGGTCGGTCATGTCGTCGATGCCCCACGGGCGGCCGAACGTGACGAAGGACTGGCCGTGCTCGATCAGCCACTCAGTGCGCGGGTCGCCGTGGAACGTGGAGGTCAGCACGAACGCGTCCACGTCCGCGCCGTCAGAGAGCCGGCGGAACTGCTCGATCTCGTCCTCCGGGCCGTCCGCGGTGAACAGCAGGACGCGCAGGCCCTTGCGGTCGGCCTGCTCGGTGAGGGCGTGCAGGAAGCGGTCGAGCACGCTGCCCGAGATGCCGTCGCGGGTCATCGGGTCGAGCCGGATGCCGATGGTGGAGCTCTTCTGGGTGCGCAGCCGTCGGGCGGAGGCGTGCGGCCGGTAGCCGAGCGAGCGGATGGCCTCCTCGACGCGCTCGCGGGTCTCCGGGCGGACGATCGCCGGGGTGTTCAGCACGTTGGAGACGGTCTGCCGCGAGACGCCCGCGGCGTCGGCGACGTCGCTGACCGTCGGCTGTGCGCCCATGCTGCTCCTTCTCCGGCGCGCTCCCGGCAGGTCGGAGACGCCGTCTCAGACCTTACCGCTGCGCGTTCGCGCTGGCCCGCTGCCCCGCTTGACACGTCCCGAAGGCCGTGACTATGGTGACAGCGTCCCCGTTTGATCGTTCAAAATGCACTGTAGCATCATCGAATTTGATCGATCAAAGAGGAGCCCCCGGAACCGAGACCACAGCCATCCACCACTTCGGCGACCCCCACCGCGTGAGCCCGGCCGTTCGGGCACACTCACACCAAGGAGAGAAACACATGCGAAGAATCACATCCCGCTGGCTCGCGGGCGGCGCCGTCGCCGCCGCGGCCGCACTCGCCCTCACCGCCTGCGGCTCCGGCTTCGGCGGCAGCGGCAGCGGCAGCAGCGACACCGGCAAGCTGACCTCGTCGAACAAGGCGCTGACGGTCATGATCGGCTCGTCCGGCGACGCCGAGACGGCCGCGGTCAAGTCCGCCGTCGGCGACTGGACGAAGAGCTCGGGCACCAAGGCCAGCGTCGTGGCCGCGAGCGACCTCAACCAGCAGCTCTCGCAGGGCTTCGCGGCGAAGAAGCCGGCGGATGTGTTCTACCTCTCGACCGACGCGCTCGCCGGCTACGCCTCCAACGGCTCGCTGCTCGCATACGGCGACCAGCTCGCCAACAAGAGCGACTTCTACCCGAGCCTGGTCAAGTCCTTCACCTACAACGGCAAGTTCTACTGCGCGCCGAAGGACTTCTCCACGCTCCAGCTCGTCATCAACAAGGACATGTGGAGCGCCGCCGGCCTCACGGACAGCGACATCCCCAAGACCTGGGACCAGCTCCAGGCCGTCTCCAAGAAGCTCACCGGCAACGGCCACGTCGGCCTCGGCATCTCGGGTGAGTACGCTCGCATCGGCTCCTTCATGGTGCAGGCGGGCGGCAACCTGATGAACGACGACAGCACCAAGGCGACCGCGAACAGCGACGCCAACGTCAAGGCGCTCGACTTCGTCAAGACGATGCTCAACGCGGGCGACCTCAAGTACGCCAAGGACCTCGGCGCGGGCTGGGGCGGCGAGGCGTTCGGCAAGGGCCTGGCCGCGATGACCATCGAGGGCAACTGGATCACCGGCGCCATGAAGACCGACTACCCCAACATCAAGTACCAGGTCGCCGAGCTCCCGGCCGGCCCCGCCGGCAAGGGCACCCTCCAGTTCACCAACTGCTGGGGCATCGCCGCCGACAGCCCCAACCAGGCCGCAGCGCTCAAGCTCGTCGAGAAGCTGACCAGCAAGGGCGACCAGCTCGCCTTCTCCCAGGCGTTCGGCCCGATGCCGTCGATCAAGTCCGCCGCGAGCGAGTGGAAGTCGGCCAACCCCGACCTGGTGCCGTTCCTCAACGCCGCCGACTACGCCAAGGGCGTTCCGACCGCCAAGGGCGCGGCCGACGTCGTGACCGACCTCAACAGCAAGCTGGAGACGCTGGCCACGAGCGACCCGAAGACGATCCTCGACGCCACGCAGAAGAACCTCGAAGCGCTGAAGTAAGGATCCCAGACACCATGTCGCAAGCCACGAGTCGGTCTCGCCGTTCCGGAATCCGGCGCGGCGAGGCCGCCTCGGGGTGGTTGTTCACCGCCCCGGTCATCCTGCTGCTCGGCGTGTTCCTCGTCATCCCGGTGCTCATGGCGCTGTGGGTCAGCTTCTCCGACTGGGGAGGGCGCGGCAGCCCCTTCTCGTCCGACGTGAACTTCGTCGGGCTCAAGAACTACTCGACGCTGCTCGCCGGCGGCGGCCTCGCCGAGTCGGACTTCGGAACGGCGCTGAAGAACAACGCCTGGTACGTCGTCCTGGTCGTCCCGATCCAGACGGCCGTCGCCCTCTTCCTCGCGGTGCTCGTCAACCGCGCCATCCTCCGTGGGCGCGGCTTCTTCCGCACCGCCTTCTACTTCCCGTCGGTGACCAGCTCGGTCGCCATCACCGTGCTGTGGCTGTTCCTGTTCAGCACGTCGGGAGCGGTGAACAAGGTGCTCTCCTGGTTCGGCATCAACGGACCGAACTGGTTCAACGACCCGAGCGGCATCATCCACAACTTCCTCGGCCTCTTCGGCGTCACCACCGGCCCCGCCGCCCTCACCCAGAACACGCTGCTCGGCGTCTCCTGGTGGGACTGGCTGGGCGGGCCGTCCGTCGCGATGACGGCCTACATGATCATGGCCGTGTTCACCACGAGCGGCACCTTCATGCTGCTCTTCATCGCCGCACTGCAGAACCTCGGCGGCGACATCACCGAGGCCGCCATGATGGACGGCGCCAACGGCTGGCAGCGGTTCTGGCGCATCACGCTCCCGCAACTGCGCCCCACGCTCTTCACCGTCCTGACCCTCGGCCTGATCGGCTGCTGGCAGGTCTTCGACCAGATCTACACCGGCAGCAAGGGCGCGCCGAGCAAGACCACGCTGACCCCGGCGTACCTCTCGTACCAGACCTCGTTCACCAATCAGGAGTGGGGTCAGGGCGCCGCGATCGCGTTCATCCTGTTCATCATCATCGTGCTGTTCACGATCTTCCAGCGCTGGGTGCTGCGAGAGCGCCCGGTGTCCAAGCGGCGCATGAGGCCGTACGACGCGATGGTCATCGCGGCGACCGCGCCGAGCAACTCGTCCGGCTCCGGCCTGAAGGGAGGCCAGGCATGACCGCCACCACGTCCACCGTCTCACCCGCCACCACGACATCGCCTGGCGCCTCGGCTCCGCGCCCGGTGCGCCGGCGCCGCCGCACGACCGGCAGCATCGCCGCCACGTCCGTCAGCTACGCGATCCTCGCCGTGCTCGCAGTCGTGTACATCATGCCGTTCCTCATCCAGCTCGCGACCTCGTTCAAGACCGACGCGGACGCGTCGGCCAACCCGGTCTCCCTCATCCCTCAGGTGTGGACGACGGCGGCGTACACCAAACTGTTCCTCAACTCGGACTTCCCGCTCTGGTTCATGAACTCGGCGATCGTGACCGTCGTCGTGACCCTCGGCCGCGTGTTCTTCAACTCGCTCGCCGGCTACGCCCTCGCGCGGCTGCACTTCCGGGGCCGCGGATTCGTGTTCGCCGGGCTGGTCGCGGTCATGTCGGTCCCGATGGTCGTGCTGCTCATCCCGAAGTTCCTGGTGATCAACCAGCTCGGCATGTACGACTCGTACACCGGCATGATCCTGCCGCTGCTCACCGATGCGGCCGGCGTCTTCATCATGAAGGGCTTCTTCGAGTCGATCCCCGCGAGCGTCGAGGAGCAGGCGCGTATCGACGGCGCAGGCACCTTCCGGGTGTTCTGGTCGATCGTGCTGCCGATGGCGCGGCCCGCGCTCATCACGATCATCATCCTGTCCTTCCAGGGGTCGTGGAACGAGCTCGCGCACTTCATCGTCTCGACGCAGGACCCGGCCCTCACCACCCTGACCAAGGGCGTCGCGGGGCTCGCGAGCGGACAGCTCAGCCAGGGCAGCCAGTACCCGCTCAAGCTCGCCGCCGCGGCGATCATGACCATCCCGGTCGCCGTGCTGTTCTTCATCTTCCAGCGCCGCATCATGAACTCCAGCGACGGAGCGGTGAAGGAGTGACGGCCATCGCACCGACCATCCTGGCCACCTGCGGAGGTCTGGTCGCCGGAGACTGGACGGACTCCCGCTACGGTCCGCTCCTCCAGCACGCGATCGAGCTGGCGCAGGTCGTCGGACGCCGGCCGAGAGTCGCCCACATCAACACGGCGGGCGGCGACCAGCGGCACGTCGAGGGCGCCGAGCTGGAGGCCGCGCGACTCGCGGGCGTCGAGGCCAGCCACGTCCGGTTCTTCCCGCACCCGAACACCCCGGACCTGCGCGAGCACATCCTCGCCCAGGACGTCGTGTGGGTCAGCGGAGGGAGTCTGCTCAACCTGCTGGCCGTCTGGCGCGCGCACGGGCTCGACGAGATCCTGACCGAGGCCTGGCAGCGCGGCGTCGTGCTCGCCGGCGGCTCGGCAGGCGGGCTGTGCTGGCACGAGGGCGGAACGACGGCCTCCCGCGGCCCGGACATCTCCGCGCTGGCGGATGGGCTCGGACTGGTGCCGGGGTCGCTCGCGGTGCACTACGACTCCGACCCGCGCCGCCGGCCGGCGCATCAGGCGGCGGTCGCCTCCGGCGAACTGCCCGGCGGGTACGCGCTCGAGGAGGGCACCGGCCTGGTCTACCAGGGCTGGACGCTGGTCGACGTCGTCTCCGAACGGGAGGGCGCGGCCGTCTGGCGCGTGCAGGGCACGGACCCCGGTGGACGGGGCGGCGTGACCGAGACGCGGATCGAGCCCCGCGTGCTCCCCGGCCTGACGACAGCCGGCCCGGCGCAATCCCCCAACACATTTACATCCCCATCCCCATCCACATCCCCGATCGAGGAGGCGCGAACGCCCCGATGACCCAGCCGCTCCAACCCCTGCTGCACGACAGCGTCGTGGTGCTCACCGCGCCCAGCCAAGCCTGGTCCGCCGCGGACGGCACCATCGACGGCGGCGGGATCCACGGGTTCTTCCACTCCGATCTCCGGGTGCTCGACCGCATCCTCCTGACCGTCGGCGGCGACCTGCCCGAGCACATCGCCACGGCCGGCCCCGACGCGGCGAGCGCCGTCTTCACCTCGCTCGCCCGCCGGATCGACGATGCCACGGCCGACCCGCGCGTCCGGCTGGACCGCACCCGCACCGTCGTGGCGGGCAGCCTGCGGGAGCGGATCGTCCTGCGCAACGCCCTCCGCACTCCCCTCACGACGACGGTCGAGGTCTCCGTCCGCGGCGACTTCACGCCCATGCAGACGGTCAAGGCCGGGCTGACGGGCGCGGAGCACGCCGTGTCGGCCGAATCCGTCGAGGAGGGCGTCGTCTTCCGCTCGGGGCCCGTGACCGCACGGTTGATCGCGCCCGGCGCGCGCGTCACGGCCGACGGCCAGGACGCCGTTCTCGCCTGGGACGTCGAGGTGCCGGCCCACGGCTCTGTCACCCTCGACTGGACCATCGACGTCGACGACCCGACCGCCGTCGTCGCGGGCGCCTCCCCGTCGGCCGAGTGGGCCGCGTTCCGCGCCACCACCGGCGACTCCCGCCTCGCGTCCTGGCTCGACCGGGCGCTCGCCGACCTCCAGTCGCTGCGGATGTCCACCACCTCGCGACCAGACGACACGTTCCTCGCCGCCGGCGCCCCCTGGTTCTTCACGCTGTTCGGCCGCGACTCGCTGTGGACCGCGCGCCTGCTGCTGCCGCTCGGCACCGACATCGCCGCCTCCACGCTCCGCGTGCTGGCGCACTTCCAGGGCACCGAGACCATCGGAGAGAGCGCCGAGCAGCCCGGCAAGATCATGCACGAGCTGCGTCCGGCCACGCTCACCATCCCGGGTGAGGACGTCGTGCTGCCGCCGCTCTACTACGGCACGGTCGACGCGACCGCGCTCTGGATCGGTCTCCTCCACGACGCGTGGAAGTGGGGCCTGCCCGACGACCAGGTGCGCGAGCTGCTCCCCGCGATGCAGGCGGCGCTCGCCTGGATGCGCGACCACGGCGACAGCGACGGCGACGGCTTCCTGGAGTACGTGGACACCACCGGTCACGGCCTCGCCAACCAGGGCTGGAAGGACTCGGGAGACTCCATCCAATGGAAGGACGGCACCCTCGCGGACGGCCCGATCGCGCTCTGCGAGGTCCAGGGCTACGCCTACGAGGCCGCGGTCGGAGGCGCCGAACTGCTCGATGCGTTCGGCCTGGACGGCGCGGACGAGTGGCGCGACTGGGCCGCGCAGCTCAAGAGCCGCTTCGCCGAGTCGTTCTGGATCGACGACCCGGCCGGCTCCTACCCCGCCGTCGCGCTCGACGCCGCCAAGCGGAAGGTCGACACCGTCACCAGCAACATCGGCCACCTGCTCGGCACCGGCATCCTCACCCCGGAGCAGTCGACCATGATCGCCCACCGGCTGGCGTCGCCGGAGCTGTCGTCCGGCTACGGCCTGCGCACCATGTCGACGGACTCGGGCGGCTACTGGCCGCTCAGCTACCACGGCGGCTCGGTCTGGGCGCACGACACCGCGATCGCGATCGTGGGACTGTCGCGCGACGGCCACACCGCGGAGGCCGACCTCCTCGGTGACGGCCTGCTGGCCGCGGCGGACGGCTTCGGCTACCGGATGCCCGAGCTCCACTCGGGCGACTCCGCCGAGCTGACCAGCGCGCCGATCCCCTACCCGGCCGCCTGCCGCCCGCAGGCCTGGTCGGCGGCTGCGGCGGTCGCGGTCCTCTCGGCCCGCCTCGGCCTCCGCGCCGACGCCCAGACGGGCTCGCTCGACGTGCACCCCACGCCCGGCGCAGGCGCCATCCGCGTGAGCGGCCTGCGCTTCGCCGGCACCCCCCGCGACCTGGAGGTCTGACCCCCGCGGATTCGTGCCGAATGTGGCGTTTGCCGCGGCGATAAGCCACATTCGGCACGAATCTGGGGCCTAGATCTGCGCCATGATCTGGCGGGCGATGACGCGGCCGGCGCGGTTCGCGCCGATCGTGCTCGCCTGCGGGCCGTAGCCGGCGAGGAAGATCCGCGAGTCATGCCACGACGCACCGGACGCCACCGTGAGGCCACCGGACTTCTCGCGCAGCTTCAGGGGCGCGAGGTGCCTGAGCTCCGGGCGGAAGCCGGTCGCCCAGACGATCGCGTCCGCCTTCGTCGTCGAGCCGTCCGCCCAGACGACGCGGTCGGGCTCGATGCGGGAGAACATCTCCCGCTCCACGAGCAGCCCGCGGTCGATCCCGGCCGCGACGCGGCGCGTACGCGGCACGCCGGTTCCGCTCACGATGCTGGGCAGCGCCTGGCCGGCGCGGGCCGCCGCGTCCTGGGCGGAGACCGCGGCCACGCCGCCCTCGATCGTCAGCTCCGACTCGTTGCGGAAATCCACCGGGCGGCGGGTCGCCCAGGTCAGGCTCTCGGCGACGCCCTCCAGCTCCAGCAGGAAGCCGATCGCGCTCGTGCCGCCGCCGACCACCACGACCGACTTCCCGGCGAGCTCCTGCGCCGACACGTACGTCGACGTGTGCACGTGACGCCCGGCGAAGTCGTTCATCCCCGGATACCACGGGATGAACGGCGCACCCCAGGTGCCGGACGCGTTCACGACGACCCGGGTGCGCGTCTCGCCGCGGTCGTGGGCGACGACCAGGTCCGCTCCGCGGTCGAACACGCGTGAGACCGTCACCGGACGCTGCACCTGGAGGCCGTAGTGCTCCTCGTAGCGGCGGTAGTAGCCGGCGACGATGTCCTTGGCCGGGAGGGCGCGGTCCGCGGTCTCGAAGCTGAGACCCAGCTCCGCCATTCCCGGGAGGTCGTTCACGTGGTGGGCGCTGCCGAGGCGCAGCGCGTCCCACCTGTGCTGCCAGGCGCCGCCGGTGCCGGGGCCGCGATCGAGGATCACGAAATCCTGGCCGGGGACCAGTTCGAACCGGCGCAGGTAGTAGGCGACCGCCAGCCCGGCCTGGCCGGCGCCGACGATCACCACCTGGGTGTCGGTCATGCCACTGATCACGCGCTCATTCCATCATCCGACGCTGTGCGGGAACTCGGGGTCCACGAGGGTCACCATGCTAAACTCGATGCTAGTTTTCACTGTTTCTACTGGATCCCCGGGTGCCATTCCCCGGGCATGACCAAAAGGGGGTCACGCATGGGGCGCGGCCGTCAAAAGGCAAAGCACACCAAGATCGCTCGTCAGTTGAAGTCGTTCAGTCCGAACGTCAACTACGACGCGCTCGAGCGTGAGCTCACCGGACATTCCCACCACGACGACGAGCACAACTACGACGCGTGGGCCGACTACAACCCGGATGGCGACGACGACACCCCAGGGTACGACGACGCCGACGAAGACGAGTACGAGGACAGCGAGTCCGAGACGCCGAAGCGCGCCTGAGCGCGCCAGCGTCATCCCCGCGATCACCCGAGCGGGCGGCGTGAACCGCTGACGAACCTCCGACCGCACACCCGTGCGCTCAGAGCCACCCTTGCCGCGTCGCGATCGCGACCGCCTCGGATCGGTTGCGCGCGCCCGTCTTGCCGATCGCGCTCGACAGGTGGTTGCGCACGGTCCCGTCGCTGAGGTGGAGGCGGCGCGCGATGTCGGTGATCGTCCCGCCCTGGCCCGCCACCGCGAGCACCTCGGCCTCCCGCACCGTGAGCGGCGAAGCCCCGGAGGCCAGCGACTCGGCGGCGAGCGCGGGGTCGACGACGCGCAACCCGGAGGCGACACGGCGGACGGCGTCGGCGAGCTGTCCGGAGGGCGTGTCCTTCACGATGAACCCCGCGGCCCCGGCCTCCATCGCCCGCCGCAGGTAGCCGGGGCGGCCGAACGTCGTCACGATCAGCGAGCGGCACGACGGCAGGTCGCGCGCGAGCTGCGCGGCGACCTGGATGCCGTCGAGCCCCGGCATCTCCACGTCGAGCAGTGCGACGTCGACGGCGGAGGTGCGCGCGGCGTCGAGCACCTCGTCGCCGCGGCCGACCTGCGCGACGACCTGCAGGTCGGTCTCGAGGTCGAGGAGGGCGGCGAGGGCGCCGCGGACGAGGGCCTGGTCGTCGGCGAGCAGCAGTCGGATGGTCACGCGGCCAGCCTCCTCACCGTCAGCAGCGTCCCGCCGCGCGGCCCGGCCTCCACCGTCACCGCGGCGCCGAACTCCCGCGCCCGGTCGGTCAGTCCCGCGATCCCGGACCCGCGCACGAGCTCGCGCCGCTCCGCCCCGAACGGGGCCGGCCCGCGGCCGTCGTCCTCGATGCGCAGGGCGTACGGCTCGACCGTCACCCAGCAGTTGCGGGAGCCGGAGTGCCGGATCACGTTCGTCACGCCCTCCCGCAGCACCCAGCCGAACAGCTCGCGCAGCTCGGGCGCGACGTCCTCGCCGTTGCGCGGCAGGTGCGCCTGGATGTCGGCGGCCGCCAGCCCCGCCTGCGCGGCGGCGAGCTCCGTGGACAGGCTCATCTCGCGGTAGCCGGCGACGGCGGCGCGCAGGTCGGCGAGGGCGGAGCGGGTGAGGCGTTCGATGTCGGCGAGCTCGTCCTCGGCGCGACGCGGGTCGACGGGGATCAGCCGGCGTGCGAGCTCCGACTTCACCGTCACCACGGTCAGCGAGTGGCCGAGGACGTCGTGCATGTCGCGCGAGAACCGGGCGCGCTCCTCCACCACCGCGAGCCTGGCGATCTCGCCCTGCGCGTTCCGCAGCCGGCGGAGGGTGTCGATCTGGCGGGCGAACGCGCTCATCATGATGCCGATCGAGACCGTGATCAGGGCGATGAACCAGGCGTCCGCGAAGGTGCCGGAGAGCAGGAACACGACGACCTGCACGGCCCCGAGGGCGCCGATGATCGTGTTCGCGACCCAGGTTCGGGCGATCGACATGCCGGCGACGCACGCGACGTAGACCCAGGTCCAGAGCGTGTCGATGCCGATGAACGGGAGGAGGGTCAGCGTGAGCGCGAAGTACGCCAGCACGCCGATCAGCCGGGTGCGCTCGCCCTCCCACCACAGGATGGGCGGGAGGGCGAGGAACCCCACGTAGACGAGCGCGAGCAGCGCGGTCGCGACGACCTTGGTGCCCACGGCGCCGGAGGATGTCCACAGGCTCACGATCACGGAGATCTGGTAGAGCAGGCCGATCACCGCTCCGGGGTACCAGCGGAAGGCGGAGCGGTGCGTCAGCCGCGCCCACACGCCGGTGGGGCGGTACTCCTCGACGTCGCTGGTGAACACGTCCCTAACCCTAGCCAGCCGGAGCCCGTCGCCCGCGGCTCAGCCGCGCGCCGCGTCGCGCCGGTAGCGCCACACGATCAGCGCGCCGAGGGCGAGCGTCCACGCGGTCAGCACGAGCGCGGGCGTGAGGGCGTCGCCGCTCTGCAGCGCGCCGAGCTGCCCGACCCGGTTGAGCCAGTACGACGGCACGGCCTGCGCGACATTCGCGACCCAGGCGGGGAAGATCTGCAGCGGGATCCACAGTCCGCCCAGCACGGCCATCCCCATGAACACGGCCATGAACAGCGGCTGCGCGAACTCCGGCTTGGCGAACTGGCCGATCAGGATTCCGAGCAGGGCGAACGGCACGACGCCGGCCCAGATCGCCAGGCAGGCGAGCATCCAGCTCATCGCCGGGAGGTCCGGGTGGTAGAGCGCGATCGACACCCCGACGATGATCACGATGCTGAGCAGCGCGAGCGCCAGGGCCGCGACCAGCTTGGAGATCAGGTAGCCGGTGCCGGTGAGCGGGGTGACCCGGAGCTGGCGGTTCCAGCCGAGCGAGCGCTCGGTGACGATGTTGAACGCCTGCGACAGGGCGGCCATCATGCCGCCGTACGCGGAGACCTGGATGGTCGTGACGACGATCCACGGGAGGTGGGTGACGGCGTCGACCTGCCCGCGGCCTCCGAACGTGCCGCCGAAGGCCAGAAGCATGACGAGCGGGACGGCGAGGGTGAAGATCATGGCGCGCATGTTCTTGAGCTGGCGGAGGGACTCGCGGCCCAGGTAGGCGATGCTCATCGGAGGGCTCCTTCGGAGAGAGGGGTCGTGGTCGGCGCGCTCGCGTCGTCCCGCGACTCGGTGAGGGCGAGGAACGCGTCGTCCATCGTGTGCGCGGTGACCTCGATGTCGTGGAGGTCGTCGTGCGCGGCGAGGAGGGCGCGGAGCGTGGCGTCGGAGTCGTCGCTGACGATCGTGAGGCGTCCGTTGCGCTGGTCGACCGAGCGGACGCCGGGGAGGGCCCCGAGCCCGGCGGCGACCTCCGGGGTCCAGGCGAAGCCGGCGGTGGCGGCGATCCGGCGCCCGGACACGACGGCCTTCACCTCGGCGGGAGTGCCGTCGGCGACCACCCGGCCGCGGGCGAGCATGACGATCCGGTCGGCGTAGGCGTCGGCCTCGTCGAGGTAGTGCGTCGCGAAGACGACGGTGCGGCCCTGGTCGGTGAACTCCCGCATCGAGAGCCAGAAGGTGCGCCGGGCCTCCACGTCCATCGCCGCGGTCGGCTCGTCCAGGAACAACAGGTCCGGGTTCGACACGACGGCGACGGCGAACCGCGCGCGCTGCATCTGGCCGCCGGACAGCTTGGAGACGCGCTGCTTGGCGATCTCGGTGCAGCGGGCGCGCTCGAGGGCTTCGGCGACGCTGAGCGGATGCCGGTGAGCCGACGCGACGAGCGCCACGGACTCCGCGACGGTGAGGGTGGGGAGCAGCGCGCCGCCCTGCAGCATCGCGCCGACCCTGCCCTCCCGGATCGCCGCGCGCGGGTCGCCGCCGAACAGCTCGGCGGTGCCGGCGGTCGGGCGCGCGAGGCCGAGCGCGAGGTCGATGGTGGTCGACTTGCCTGCGCCGTTGGGGCCGAGGAGGGCGATGACCTCCCCGGCCCGCACGGTGAGGTCGACGCCGTCGACGGCGGTGAGCGACCCGAAGGTCTTGCGGAGGCCGCTGAGGCGGATTGCTGGTGAGGTGTTCACCATCCCAGAGTGCCGGGTGGGCGGCGGGGCCGCGCAGGGGGCGCGTCAGGGATTCGGGGTGACGTTTGTCATGGGCCCGGTCTGCGTCAGAGCAGCCCGTCGCGGGAGCGCGTCGACCGGACGAGGCCGATGACGCCCGCGATCCCTCCGATCGTGATCAGGCCGGCGCCGAGGAGGAGCAGGAGGTCCTGGCCGACCGGCGCGCTCACGACCGGCGTGTGCGCGGTCGGGTCGCCCTGCGGAAGCGCGGAGGCCGCAGCCGCCGAGTCGCCGCCTCCCGCGGCGACCGACGCCGGGGCCGCGGCCGGGACCGCCGGCAGCGACACCATCGCGACGGCAGCGCTGACGTCCGCCGTCGCGCGCTGCAGCACGACGAAGAACACGGAGGCCGGCGAGCCGGGCGTGCGGGCGGGCAGGCTCACCGTGGTGGTCGCGTCCGTCTGGCCGGCGGCGAGCGCGAGGGTGCCGGAGGCGGCCACGTAGTCGGGCCCGGCGTGCGCGGTGCCGTCGACCGTCGCGAAGTCCACCGTGACCGGGGCGGAGGCGCCCGCGCGGGTCACGTGGACGGTGACGGACGTGCTGCCCGTGACGACGCTGTCGGCCGCGACCGCGAGTGCACCGGACGCGGCCGTGACGGTCACGGGCGCGGTGGCCGTCGCCGGGCGAAGGGTGGACCCGCTCGCGGGAGTGAAGGTCGCGGTGATCGTGTGCGCGCCGGCGGTCGGGGCGGTCAGGTCGGCGCGCGCGACACCGCCCACGCCGACGGGCGCGGTCGTGGAGGCCACCCCGTCGACCGCGAAGGCGACGGTCCCGGCCTCCGGCGGCCCGAGCAGGAACCGGGTGACGGTCGCCGACACGGCGATGGCGCCGGAGGTCGCCGCCGGTGCGCTGAGCACGATCGCGGTGGCGTCGGTGCACGCCGGGGCGGAGGCGTCGATGGTGACCGACCGGCCGCCCAGCGTCCAGGTCAGCGACGGCTCGGCCGCGGCATCCACCGTCAGCAGCCACTCGCCGTGGTGCTCGCCCGGCAGGAAGGTCGACGGCTGCCCGCGGTCGGCGGCGCCCGGCGACAGGTCGTCGACGCCGGAGCCGGGGGTCACGGTGACCGGGGTGGAGGCCGACGAGCGGTGACCGAGGACCACGGTGCGCGAGGTCACGGCGCCCAGCGGGGCGTCCTGCACGCAGTCGACGAGCGGGGTGAGTGCGTCGGACGCGGCTGTGGGTGTCGGAGTCGGCGTGGGGGTCGGTGTCGGGCTCGCGAACGCCGGCGCCCCCGCGACCGCCACGGCGACGAGCGCCGCCCCCAGCGCGCACGCCAAGCGGAGGCTGGCATGGGGGGTCACAGCCGCCACTCTAGCGGGAGGCCGCGACCGCCCGCGCGTCCACGAACGGGTCACGTCGCGGGCCGTCGCGAACGGAGGAGATCAGGCGCCCGGAGGTGCCGGATAACAGTTAGCGGAGGAGATCAGCCTGCTGTGGAGGGCGAAGTCCTCCGTTAGCCACGCGGAGGTCGCGGCTCAGCCGGGGGCGGCTCAGCCCGCGTAGGCGCCGACCAGGCGGACGGCGCCGCCGTCGACGCCCTTGGCGCCCTGCTCGAAGCCGGCCAGGTCGCGGGCGGCAGTGGACACCACGCCGGCGCGCCAGGTGGGGATCCCGTCCGCGGTGAGCGCCGCGGCGATCGCGTCCGCGGCCTCCGGGGCCACGACGGCGAACATCCCGATGCCGAGGTTCCAGGTGCCCTCCGACGACTCCAGGGAGCTGCCGGCCAGGTCGCTCAGCACGCGGAACACCGGGCTCGGCGACCAGGTCGAGCGGTCGACCTCCACCCACGAGCCGACCGGGAGGACACGCGCCAGGTTCGCGGCGATGCCGCCTCCTGTCACGTGGCTGAGCGAGTGGACGGCGCCTGTGAACCTGGAGCTCTCGAGCACGCGCAGCAGCGGCGACGTGTAGAGGCGCGTCGGCTCCAGGAGGGCCTCGCCCACGGTGCCGCCGAAGTCGTCCAGCTTGTCGGTGAAGGCGATGCCGCGCTGCGCGAGGATGTGCCGCACGAGCGAGAAGCCGTTCGAGTGGATGCCGGACGACGCCAGCGCCAGCACCACGTCGCCGTCGCGGACGCGCTCGGCGCCCAGCAGCTCCTCGGCCTCCACCGCGCCGACCGCGGCGCCCGCGACGTCGTAGTCGTCCGGGCCGAGCAGGCCGGGGTGCTCGGCGGTCTCGCCGCCGACCAGCGCCGTGCATGTCGCCTCGCAGGCGCGGGCGATCCCGGCGACGATCGCCGCGATCCGCTCGGGGACGACCTTGCCGCACGCGATGTAGTCGGTCATGAACAGCGGACGCGCGCCCACCACGACGATGTCGTCCACGACCATCCCGACCAGGTCCTGGCCGATGGTGTCGTGCTTGTCGAGCGCCTGCGCGATCGCGACCTTGGTGCCGACGCCGTCGGTGGAGGTCGCGAGCAGCGGACGGCGGTAGACCTTCAGCGCCGACACGTCGAACATGCCCGCGAAGCCGCCGACCCCGCCCAGCACCTGCGGGCCCTGCGTGCGCGCGACCGCGGCCTTCATCAGCTCGACGGCGCGGTCGCCGGCGGCGGTGTCGACACCGGCGGCGGCGTAGGAGGACGACGAGGATGCGGTGGGCTCAGTCACTGCTCCATCGTATCCGGGGCGACGGGCCCGCTCGCGCCCTACTCCTGGCGCCCCGGGTCGCCGTACGCGATCAGGCGCTCGTACTCCGAGTCGGGCCCGGGCTCGCAGCCGTCGCTCGACTCGTCGGCGCCGTCGTCGGTGTCCGCGACGGTCGCCGCGCGCTCCTCCGGACGCTCCAGGAGGTTCTTGCCCAGGTGGTGCGCGTCCGGCAGCTCGATCGGGTACACGCCCGTGAAGCACGCGGTGCAGAGGCGCTCGCGCGGCTGCTCGGTGGCGGCGATCATGCCGTCCTCCGACAGGTAGCCGAGCGAGTCGGCGCCGATGGACTGTCGGACCTCGTCCACGCCGAGGCCGGTCGCGATGAGCTCCGCGCGCGAGGCGAAGTCGATGCCGTAGAAGCACGGCCAGGTGATGGGCGGGCTGGAGATGCGCACGTGCACCTCGGCCGCTCCGGCCTCCCGCAGCATCGAGACGAGCGCGCGCTGCGTGTTTCCGCGCACGATCGAGTCGTCGACCACCACGAGCCGCTTGCCCTTGATGACCTCCTTGAGCGGGTTCAGCTTGAGCTTGATGCCGCGCTGGCGGATGGTCTGCGACGGCTGGATGAACGTGCGGCCGACGTAGGAGTTCTTGACCAGGCCCTGACCGAACGGGATGCCGGACGCCTGCGCGTAGCCGATCGCCGCAGGCGTTCCTGACTCGGGCGTCGGGATGACGAGGTCGGCCTCCACCTCGTGCTCGCGGGCGAGCCGGCGGCCCATCTCGACGCGCGCCTCGTAGACGCCGCGGCCCGCGATGGTGGTGTCCGGCCGGGCGAGGTAGACGTACTCGAAGACGCAGCCGGCGCGCTTCTCGGCGGCGAAGCGCTGCGTGCGGAGGCCGTTCTCGTCGATCACGATCAGCTCGCCGGGCTCCACCTCGCGAACGAAGCTCGCGCCGACGATGTCGAGCGCCGCGGTCTCGGAGGCGACCACCCAGCCGCGCTCCAGCCGGCCGAGCACCAGCGGGCGGACGCCCTGCGGGTCGCGCGCCGCGTACAGGGTGTGCTCGTCCATGAAGACCAGGCAGTAGGCGCCGCGCAGCCTCGGCAGGACCTCCAGGGCGGTGGCCTCCAGCGTGTGGTCGAGGTCGCCGGTGAGCAGCGCGGTGACCACAGCGGTGTCGGTCGTGTTGCCGCGGGACAGCTCGCCGTCGAGCTGCGGGTAGCGGTCGTGCACGAGCTGCATGAGCTCGGCGGTGTTGGTCAGGTTGCCGTTGTGGCCGAGCGCGACGGTGCCGCTGGAGGTGCGGCCGAGCGTAGGCTGCGCGTTCTGCCAGCTGGAGGCGCCGGTGGTGGAGTAGCGCGTGTGGCCGACGGCGATGTGGCCGGTCAGCGAGTTGAGCGCGTTCTCGTTGAAGACCTGGGAGACGAGGCCCATGTCCTTGTAGATGAGGATCTTGTTGCCGTCGCTCGTCGCGATGCCCGCGGACTCCTGCCCGCGATGCTGCAGGGCGTAGAGGCCGAAGTAGCTGAGCTTGGCGACCTCCTCGCCGGGCGCCCACACCCCGAAGACACCGCAGGCGTCCTGCGGGCCCTTCTCGCCTGGCAGAAGATCATGACTCAGGCGACCGTCGCCTCCGGCCACAGCGGGCCCCTTTCGTCAGGGTGTCGGGATGTTCAGCTGTCGACGGACGGGCGGGAGCCGTTGCCCCGTGAGTCGTCCGGTCGTGGACCCGGCTCCGCGTCGCGCTCGGTGTAGAGCTCGGCGCCGGCGTCGGGAAGGCGCACGTCGATTCTATCCGCCTGGACGGTGCGTGCCCGGCGGGAGACCGCGCGGTCGATCAGGAGGGCGACCAGCGCGCCGACGGCGACGCCGATCGTCGCGCAGATCGCCAGCAGGAAGCCGAAGACCTGGCCGCGGTCGTAGGTGGGGTTCGCGGGGAACGCGAAGGTGAGGATGAGCGCGATGACGGCGAAGACGATGGCGCCGGTGAGCATGAAGCGGAAGTACCGCGGCGAGCGGTGGACGCGCACCTCGGCCTCGGTGACGGTGGCGTCGACCTCCGGGTCGGGGGCCGGCGCGGCGTCGGGGGCCGGCGCGGCGTCGGGGGCGGGCTGCCCGGGTTCGGCGGCGTCGGCGGCGTGCGCCTCTTCGGGCACGGCGGACTCCTCCGGGTTCGAGCTCATGCCTCCATTCTCTCGCACCGCACCTGAGCGGACGCCCACTGCTGAGCGGGCTGTGGAGCGGGGTCCGGTCGCTGTCAGAAGCGGAGCGGGAGGAGGCCCTCCAGGGTCGCCCGCTGGCCGGACGCGTGCACGGAGCCGGACGCGATCCCGGCATCCCAGGCGAGGCTCCCGGAGGCCAGGGCCAGCCACGTCGCGGCGTCGGTCTCGATCACGTTCGGAGGGGTGCCGCGGGTGTGCCGCGGGCCCGGGATGCACTGCACGGCGCCGAACGGCGGCACCCGCACCTCCACGGTGTTGCCCGGCGCCCGCTCGGCCAGGAGCTGGAGCAGATAGCGCACCGCCGTCGCCGTCGTGTTGCGGTCGGCGCCCTCCGCGAGCGCACCGCGCACCGCCGCGCCGCCGACCTCGTCGGTGATCTTCGCTCGTGCCATGCCCTCCATCCTCCCCCATCCGTCGTTTCCGGAGTTGTGTACGCAACACGCCGCACCAGGGCGTGCACAACTCCGGAATCGATGGCTTGTCGACGCGCCCTCTAGCATGGGTCGCGTGAAGATTCTGGTCCTCGGTTCCGGTGCCCGCGAGCACGCCATCATCACCGCGCTCCTGGCCGAGGAGGCCGGGCACGCGATCGTCGCGGCCCCCGGCAACGCCGGCATCGCCGCCGACGTCCCCGTCGAGACCGGCCTCGACCCGCTGGACGGCGCCGCGGTCGCGGAGTACGCGATCGAGAACGGCATCGAGCTCGTCGTCATCGGCCCGGAGGCTCCCCTGGTCGCCGGTGTCGCCGACCCGCTGCGCACGCGCGGCATCCCGGTGTTCGGCCCCGGCCGCGCGGCGGCGCAGCTGGAGGGCTCCAAGACCTTCGCCAAGCGGATCATGGAGGAGGCCGGCGTCCCGACCGGCCGCGCCGCCCAAGCGAGCACCCTCGCCGAGGCCGAGCGCGCGCTCGACGAGTTCGGCGCGCCCTACGTCGTGAAGGCCGACGGGCTGGCCGCGGGCAAGGGCGTCATCGTCACCTCCGATCGCGCAGCGGCCGTCGACCATGCGCGCCACTACCTCGCGCAGGGCGGCGTCCTGATCGAGGAGTTCCTCGACGGTGAGGAGGTGTCGCTGTTCCTCGTCAGCGACGGCCACACCGTCCTCCCGCTGAGCCCGGCGCAGGACTACAAGCGCCTCCTCGACGGCGACGCCGGCCCGAACACCGGAGGGATGGGCGCGTACTCGCCGCTCCCCTGGCTGCCCGAGAACTTCGTGGACGAGGTCATCGAGACCGTCG
The DNA here is from genome assembly GCF_042791795.1 of Leifsonia sp. NPDC056665. NCBI lineage: Bacteria > Bacillati > Actinomycetota > Actinomycetes > Micrococcales > Microbacteriaceae > Leifsonia > Leifsonia sp. NPDC056665. The sequence continues at coordinate 150,242 of NZ_JBHTXK010000003.1, read as the reverse complement.
CCCTCCCGACCGTCCGTCAGCTCGCGGCCGAGCAGACGCCGTTCATCGGCCTCCTCTACTGCGGGCTGATCGTGACGTCGAAGGGCATCCGCGTGATCGAGTTCAACGCGCGCTTCGGCGACCCGGAGACGCAGGTCGTGCTGCCGCGGCTGGTGACGCCGCTGTCGTCGCTGCTCTACGCGGCGGCGACCGGCGAGCTGTCCGGGATGCCGCGCCCCGAGTTCGCGCTCGACACCGCGGTGACCGTGGTGCTCGCGAGCGAGGGCTACCCGGAGGCGCCGCAGACCGGCCGGCCGATCACCGGGCTGGACGAGGCGGCGCAGGTCCCGGAGGTCACCATCGCCCACGCCGCGACCGCGCTGGACGCCGACACGGGCGCGCTGCTGGCGACCGGGGGCCGCGTGCTCTCCGTCGTTGCGCGCGGCACCACCTTCGACGAGGCCCGCGAGCGCGCCTACGACGCGGTCGCCCGCATCCACCTCCCCGGCGCGCAGTACCGCACCGACATCGCCGCCCGCGTCGCCCGCTCCTGAGCGAGCCGCGCCGCTATCCCTTCCGGAGTTATGTACGCAACGCGCCGGTGATGGGCGTACACAACTCCGGAATTGTTGGATGCGGGGGGCTACGCGAGGAGGCGGGTGAGGAAGGGGTTGGTGAAGCGGGAGTCGGGGTCTAGGGAGGCGGCGAGGGCGCGGAAAGCGTCGAGGCGCGGGTACAGGGCGGGGACGACGCCGTCGACGTCGAGGTACAGCTTGCCCCAGTGCGGGCGGGCGCCGAGCGGGAGCAGGGCGGCCTCCAGCGCCGGCAGCACGGCCTCCACGCCGGCCTGGTCGCGGAACCACGTGAAGTGGAGGCCGACCACGTCCGTGCCGTACGCGCTCGACAACCACAGGTCGTCGGCCGTGACCGTGCGGATCTCGCTGATCTGCAGCAGCGGCGCGATCACCGGGCCGAGCTCGCGCACCGCCTGGATGGCCTCCACCGCCCGCGCCCGCGGCACCAGGTACTCGGACTGGATCTCCTCGCCGTTGGACGGCGTGAACTCGAAGCGGAAGTGCGCGAGACGCTCGCTCCACGGGCCGGCCACGCCCAGCTGCTCGGTCGTGTTGCGGACGTCCATCGCCGCGATCATGTGCCGCGGCTCGGTGAGGGCGGGCGCGCCGAAGAAGTCGTCGCCGATCGGCGTGGCGGCGCCGTCCAGCTCCTTCAGCCAGGCGAGCGAGACGGCGTCCTCGTCCCAGGTCGTGAAGAGGGAGACGCTGTACGCCGCAGAGGTGACGTCGTCGAGCCGCGAGGTCACGGCCTCCCACGGGACGCCGCCGAACAGACGCTGCCGCACGTCGAAGGTCGGCCGGATGTCGAGCACGACCTCCGTCACCACCCCGAGAGCGCCGAGCGAGACCGCCGCGCCCTCGAAGCCGGCGTCGCCGCGCGCGAAGTCGACGAGCTCACCCGAACCGGTGAGGATGCGGAGCGCGGCGACCGCGGTCGACAGGTTGCCGTTGCGGTCGCCCGAGCCGTGCGTCGCCGTCGCGATCGCACCGGCGACGGAGATGTGCGGCAACGAGGCGAGGTTGTGCAGCGCCCAGCCCGCGGCCTGGAGCTCGCGGGCGAGGTCGCCGTACCGCACGCCTCCGCCCACGGTCACGGTGCGCGTCTCCGCGTCGATGCGGATGTCCGCCGGGAGGCCGGCCGTGCTGACCAGGACGCCGTCGGTGTCGGCCAGGTCGTTGAACGAGTGCCTGCTGCCGAGCGCCCGCACCGAGGTCGCGCCAGCCACGACCTCGCGGAGCTCCTCCACGCTGGTCGGGCGCGCGATCCGCTGCGCTCGGTACTCGTGGTTTCCTGCCCAGTTCTTCTCGCTCACCAGGGTCCCTTCTCGACGTCGACGCGGTGTCCGCAGGGTCCCAGTCTAGGGATGTGACCGTGCACATTTCGCGCCTCCCCGCGGCCGGAAATCGGTCATTGCCGGGCTGAGTGGGCCTGTGTATCGTCTGCCGTGAAAGCGGGACCTGCCTGCTGACGGAGGCGTGAGATGGCTGAATTCGAGTACGGCCCGGCGGAGTTCATCGTCGCCCAGTTCGACAACGACAGACCGTCGCCCGGGGTGGTCCAGGCCATCCTCGACCTGGTGGAGAGCGGCACGGTCCGCCTGCTCGACCTGCTGTTCGTGATGCGTCACGCCGACGGCGGGATCGAGATCGTGGAGCTGGAGGAGATCGGCGACGAGATCGGGATGGCCGACATCACCCTGGACGCCGGCGGCCTCGCGGGCGGGGAGGACGTGGACTCGATCGCCGAGCTGATCGAGCCGGGCTCGACCGGCGCGATCCTGGTCATCGAGCACCTCTGGGCGAAGGACCTCGCCAGCAAGTTCTTCCAGGCGGGCGGTCTGGTGGTCCACAGCGAGCGCATCCCGGCGCCGGTCGTCAACGCGGTCGTGGCCGGGGAGTTCGAGGACTACGCGGAGTCCGACGCCGATGTCGAGACGGTCGAGAGCTGAGAGCTGAGGAGTGGGGACATGCCTTTAGGACGAATGGGACGCCCGGGACTGATCGGGATGGCGGCCCGTACGGCCGTCGTGGCCGGGACGGCGACGGCCGTGTCCGGCAACGTGCAGCGGCGGCAGGCGCAGCGCCAGCAGAACCAGTACGAGCAGCAGGCGTACGAGCAGGAGCAGCAGCAGGCGCAGATGCAGCAGGCGGCGCAGGACGCGGCCGCGCAGCAGCAGGCCGCAGCGCCGGCGGCTCCTCCCGCCGACGACATGATGGCGAAGATCCAGCAGCTCGCCACCCTGCACTCGCAGGGGATCCTGTCGGACGAGGAGTTCAGCGCGGCCAAAGCCAAACTCCTGGCCTGACCACGCAACCGCAGCACGCCGCAACCGCCGAGTACGCAGATAATCCGCGTACTCGGCGGGCGGTTTTCGCCTGACTATTCGCGTACTCGACGGGTTGCTCGGGGGGCGGGGGTCCGAGGGTTAGCGGCGGAAGCCGGGGTGGCCGTCGGGCGGGACGGTGGAGGCGGCGGCGAGTTTGGCGAGCAGCGTTGCGAGGGCGACCTGCTCGTCGTCGTCGAGGGGGGACAGCAGGTCGTCCTGGTGCGCCTCGGCGACCTCCCTCAGCCGCGCGAGCATCCGCTCGCCCTCGGGCGCGAGGGTGAGCACGTTGTTGCGGCGGTCGCCCTCGCTGCGCTCGCGGACGACGAACCCCTTCGCCTCGAGCTCGTCCACCAGCGCGACCAGCCGGCTCGGGAGCGTCCCGAGCTGCTCGGCGAGCTCGCGCTGGCTGAGCCCCTGACGCCGCCCGAGCACCCGGATCGCGCCGGCCTCCCGTGGCGTGAGGCCCAGGGTCGCGACGCGCTCGGCGAAACGGTCGGCGGCGTCCGCTCCGATCTGGGCGAGCAGGAACGCCGTGCGCGGCGGGGCGCCGCGGCGGGCGCGCTGGGGGATGGACGTCACAGAAACCAGAATAGCGCTTGCGCGTAACGATTACACAGTGTAATCATTTCAACTATGAACGATATCCAGCCGACTCCCCGTCGTCGCCGACCGGACGGCCCGCCCCTGGGCATCCTCGCGGTCGTCCACGCCGGTCTGTTCCTGCTCGCGCTGATCGTCGGATTCGTGCTGTCCGGCGCCGGGGCGTTCCTCTCGCCGTTCGCCGGCGCGGACGCGGTCGCCGCGCACGCCCACGCCGATTGGGCTGCCATCCGCGTCGGCGCGATGCTGCAGTTCGGCTCCGCCGTGCCCCTCGGCATCTACGCCGCCACCGCGTTCGCCCGCCTCCAGCGTCTGGGTGTGCGCGTCCCCGGCCCGGCGATCGGCTTCACGGGCGGCCTCACCGCCTCGATCCTGCTGATGGTGTCGGCGTTCGGCACGTACCTGCTGAGCCGTCCCGATTTGACGTCGGACCCGCGCCTGGCCCTCACGTTCTCGTTCCTGGCGTTCGTCTCCGGGGGCGTCGGCTACGTCGTCGGCCTCGGTCTGCTGATCGCCGGGATGGCGGTGCCGGGTGTCATCCTCGGCCTGCTCCCGCGCTGGCTGGCGTGGGCGGGCCTGGTGGTGGCGGCGCTCTCGGAGCTGTCCTTCCTGTCCCTGGCCGTGGAGCCGCTGCAGTTCCTGATCCCGATCGGGCGCTTCGCGGGGATCGCGTGGCTGATCGCGGCAGGGTTCCTACTGCCGCTGGATCGGCGCGAGGTGCGGGATCGGGCGGGGACGCGCGAGGAGGTGCGGCCATGAGCCAGACATCCCACGACTACCAGCCACCTCGCGTCGCGTTCGTCCTCGGCGCGAACGGGGCCATCGGCAACGCGATCTGCCGGGCGCTCGGCGCGGACGGCCTCCTCATCGCCCCGGCCGCACGGGACGCGGACGCGCTGCGCGCTCTCCAGGACGAGCTCGTCGCGTCCGGAGTCGCCTGCCCGCGGACCTTCCCGCTCGACGCCACCGACGACGGCGCGCTCGAGTCCGCCGTCGCCGAGGCGGCCGGGCTCGGCGACGGGCTGGCGGTCGCCGTCAACAATGTCGGCCGCGGCCACATGCCGACCCCGCTCGCGGACATGCCCGCGGGCGTGTTCGACCAGCTCGTCGCGGTGAACTTCCGCACGGTGGCCGTCGCGATGCGCGCCGAGGTGCTGGCGCTGCGGGCGTCCGCCGGGCCGCGCGCCATCGTGAACATCACCTCCACTGCCGGGACCCGCGGCGCCCCCGGGATGTCGGCGTACGCAGCGGCGAAGCACGCGGTGATCGGCCTGACCCTGACGACGGCGCTCGACGAGGCGCGGTCGGGCATCCGGGTGAACGCGGTCGCGCCCGGCCCGATCATGTCCGGTGGCAACCTCCGCCTGGACGACGCGACGCGCGAGCGGATCGGCGGCTACGTCCCGGTGGGCCGGATGGGCACCCCGGAGGAGGTCGCCGCGGCGGTCGCGTGGCTCGCGTCGCCTGCCGCGTCGTACGTGACGGGAGACGTGCTCGCCGTCGACGGCGGCCGCACGATCTGACGACGGCGCGACCCCTACGATGGACGGGTGAGCGAACTGGCAGGCTGGAAGCACGTCTACTCCGGGAAGGTCCGCGACCTCTACGTCCCCGAGGGGGCCGACGGGCTGGACGACACGTCCGCCGTCCTCGTGGTGGCCTCCGACCGGGTGAGTGCGTTCGACCACGTGCTCGAGCCCGGCATCCCGGGCAAGGGCGAGCTGCTCACCACGCTGAGCCTGTGGTGGTTCGACCGCCTGGGCAGCGTCCCGAACCACCTCATCCCGGACCACGCGCTGGAGGGCGACCGCGTCGTCGAGCGGATCCCGGCCGAGGTCGCGGGCCGCGCGATGCTCGTGAAGCCGCTCGACATGTTCCCGATCGAGTGCGTCGTCCGGGGCTACCTGACCGGCAGCGGCTGGGCCGAGTACCAGACGACGCAGAGCGTCTGCGGCGTCCCGCTCCCGGCTGGGCTCACGGACGGCGACCGGCTGCCGGAGCCGATCTACACGCCCGCGTGGAAGGCGCCGCTCGGCGCGCACGACGAGAACATCAGCTTCGAGCGCACGGTCGAGCTGGTCGGCCCGGAGGTCGCGGAGGAGCTCCGCCGGCTGTCGCTGGACGTGTACGCGCGCGGCGCGGCCATCGCCGAGGAGCATGGCGTCATCATCGCGGACACGAAGTTCGAGTTCGGCGCCGACCGCGCCACCGGTGAGATCACGCTCGCGGACGAGGTGCTCACCAGCGACTCCAGCCGTTACTGGGACGCCAGCGTGTTCGCCACGGCCGCGAACCCGTCCGAGCGGATGGCCAGCTTCGACAAGCAGATCGTCCGCGACTGGCTCGCCTCCAACTGGGACAAGCAGGGCACCCCGCCCGAGCTCCCCGCCGAGGTGGTGGAGCGCACGGCCGCCCGGTACCGGGAACTGCTGGAGCGGCTGACCGGGAGGTAGGCGCAGGCTTCGCGCTAGCTCGACCTCCGCGCTCCGCTCTCCGGCACCCGCGGCCCTGCCCGCGGCTCCGCCGCAGCCTCGCGCGCGTCGAGCCGGCCGCCGATCGCCCTCAGTGCGGCGAGGATGGTCGCCACGTCGACCAGCTCCTGGATGAGCGCGCCCGCCGTCGCCGGGATGAACCCGAACGCCGCGATCAGCATCAGTACGACCGACACCGCGATCCCGAGCCAGATGCTCTGGAGGGCGATGCGCACGGTGTCCGTGCCGATCCGCACGGCGCGGGCGACGCCGTGGATGTCGTCCACGAGGATCACCGCGTCTGCCGACTCGCTCGCCGCGGTCGCGCCCTTGGCGCCCATCGCGATCCCGACGTCTGCTGCGGCGAGCACGGGGGCGTCGTTCACACCGTCGCCGACCATGATCACGGGCCGCTCGGCGACGCCGGCGACCTCGGCGACCTTGTCGGCCGGCAGGCACTCCGCACGGACGCGCGTGATGCCGAGCTCCCCGGCGATGTGCTCCGCGGTCTCCCGGGCGTCTCCGGTGAGCATCATCGTGTTCGTGACGCCGAGCGCGGACAGCTCTCGGAGTGTGGCCGCGGCGTTCGACCGGAGCCGGTCGCTCGCGAGCAGCGCGCCGGCGAACCGTCCGCCGATCGCGACGTAGACCGCCAGCTCGCCCGGCGCGATCGGAGTGCGCACCGCGTCGGGCGCGTGCGCGGCGACGAATGCGAACTTGCCGACCACGACCTCCCTTCCGTCGATGTCCGCCACGACGCCGTTGGTCGCGGCCTCCTGCGCGGAGGCGGCCTCGCGCAGCTCCAGCCCGCGCTCCCGAGCGGCGTGGATGAACGACGCCGCAAGCACGTGGGACGAGTACTGCTCGGCGCTGGCCACCGCGGCCAGCAGCTCGTCCGCGTCGAGCGGCGGCTGCGGGCGCACGTCGCTGAGGGCGGGGGCGCCGTAGGTGAGCGTGCCCGTCTTATCGAACACGGCCGTGCGCGCCCTCGCGAGCTGCTCCAGCACGCCGCCGGATTTGACGATGATGCTGTTGCGCGCGCCCCGGCTCATCCCGCCGATGAATGCGACAGGGGCCGCGATGAGCAGCGGGCACGGCGTCGCCAGCACGAGCACCTCGGCGAACCTCACCGGGTCACTGCTCAGCCACCAGGCGATCGCGCCGAGCGCCAGTGAGAACACGGTGAACGGCACCGCGTAGCGGTCCGCGAGCCGGACCACGGGCGCCTTGCTCTCCGCCGCCTGCGCGACCAGGGCGACGATCTGCTGGTACTGCGAGGACGCGGCCGTGGATGTCGCCCGCAGCTCCACCGCCTCCTGCCCGTTCACCGACCCGCTCAGCACCTCGTCGCCCGCCGTCTTCTCGACCGGGATGCTCTCCCCCGTGATCGAGGCCTGGTCGAACGCCGCCTTGGCGGAGAGCAGGACGCCGTCGACCGGGACGATCTCCGACGGCCGGACGAGCAGCGCATCGCCCACCTCCACCTGGTCGACCGGCACCTCCCGATAGCCGCCGTCGACCACCAGATGCGCCAACTGCGGCGCGCGCGTGAGCAGGGCGTCGAGCTCGCGTTTCGCCCGGCGGTTGGCGTAGTCCTCGAGCGCGTCGCCGCCGGTCAGCATGAGCACGACGATCAGCGCGGCCACGAACTCGCCGACCAGCACCGTGGCGACGATCGCCGTGATGGCCAGGATGTCGAGACCGAACCGGCCGTGCGCCATCGCGCGGACCATCCCCACCGCCTGCCACACGGCGACGGCGAGCGCGTAGACGCTGAACAGCCACTGCACCAGCCAGCCGGCGCCCGCGAGCGCCAGCACGACGCCCACCACGCCGACGCCCAGCGTCATCGTCACGACCCAGTACCGGCGGCCCAGCCGCGCCATCCGTCTCATCGCACCTCCCGGAACCATCCTTGGGCAGCGGGTCTCGTCGGAGAAGACCCGACCTGGATCCGTGGAGAAGTCGCGCGAGCGGTGGGGCTGTGGAGGACAGTCGCATTCCCCCACGTACATGGGCGTGGCGGTAGCGTCACGACATGGCAACCACCGGTACCGACGCTCATCCGCTCCCCACCGCCGCGGTCGCCGACGCCGCCGTCCGCCTCGGAATCCCCGTCGCCGCGGCCCCGGTCGCGCTCCTCCCGCTGCTCCCCGGCCGCCCCTTCCACGGCCCCGCCGCACCCGTCACCCACCTCGGCAGCGTCGACGTGCTCCTGGAGACCATCGACGACGCCCCTCCCGGCGCCGTGCTCGTCGTCGACAACGGCGGCAGGCGCGACGAGGCCTGCGTCGGCGACCTGATGCTGCTGGAGGCGCGGGAGGCGGGCCTCAACGGCGCCGTGGTCTGGGGCCTGCATCGTGACACCGCGCAGCTCCGGGAGATCGGCCTCCCGCTGTTCAGCCTCGGCGCGAACCCGTTCGGCCCGCGCCGGGTCCCGCCCGCCGGGGCGGCGATGCGCAGCGCCATGCTCGACGGTGTCGCCGTCACGCCGGGCGACTGGATCGTCGCCGACGACGACGGCGTCCTCGTTATCGGCGCCGACCGCCGCGACGAGCTCCTCGCCGAAGCGCGGCGCATCCAGACGGTGGAGGGCGCGCAGTCCGAGCGGATGCGGGCCGGGACGTCGCTGCGCGCCCAGCTCGACTTCACCCGCTATCGCGAGCTCCAGAACACCGATCCGACGCTCACCCTCCGCCGCTACCTGGCCGAGACCGGCGGCGCGATCGAGACCTGAAATACGCGCGGCCCCTCACGCGTTGCACTCCCCATGCCCGAACTGCTTCCCTCCGACTCCGCGATGGGTGCGGTGACCCTCCGGGTCGCCGACCTCGACGCCATGACCGCCTACTACCGCGACGCCGTCACGCTCTCCGTGCTGGCCGCCGAGGGAGGCCGCGTCATCCTCGGCCGCGGCGCGACGCCGTCGGTGATCCTGGAGCACGCGCCCGAGCTGAAGCACGCCTCCCCCGGTGAGGCCGGACTGTTCCACACCGCGATCGTGTTCGACAGCCAGGAGGCCCTTGCCGCCGCGGTCTATTCGATCGCGCGCCGCGCCCCCGGCACGTTCACCGGAAGCGCCGACCACCTGGTCTCGCAGGCCTTCTACTTCACCGACCCGGAGGGCAATGGCGTCGAGCTGTACTGGGACCGCGACCGCAGCCTGTGGAGCTGGACGCACGGGCAGGTGGAGATGGACACGCTCTACCTCGACCCGAACGCGTTCCTCCGCGAGCACCTCAGCGACCGGGGCGCGGCGCTGGCCGAGCTGCCGACGCTGGACGGCTCGACCGCGGACGACCCGCGCTTCGGCGACGCGGTGGTCGGCCACGTGCACCTGTCGGTCGGGGACGTCGCCTCGGCCCGCGCGTTCTACGTCGACCGGCTCGGCTTCGAGGCCACGGCCTCCCTCGGCTCGTCGGCCCTGTTCGTGTCGGCGGGCGGCTACCACCATCACATGGCGATGAACACCTGGAACAGCCGCGGCGCCGGCGTGCGGCGGCTCGCGCTCGGGCTCGGCGAGGTGCAGCTCCGCCTGCCTGGCGCGGACGACGTGGGCGCGCTGACGGAGCGGATGCGGCACTACAGCGTGCCGACGCGGGACGACGGGCGGTCGGTGTCGTTCGACGACCCGTGGGCGAACGTCGTGCGGGTGGTCGCGGAGGCATCGACAGCACAGGCGTAGGCAGCGGAGGAGCCCGCGGACGACACGCGAACCTTAAGCAGTGAACGGAGGACTCCCCGGCCGGGTGGGCCGGGGAGTCCTCCGTTGTTCACGTGACGCGGGCGCGACTAGTCCGTCGCGGGGGCGGCGTGGATGCCGTGGTGCTCCTCCCCGTCACCGCGCGTGCCGGCCGCCGGCTCGGCGGCGTGCGCGCCGTGCCGCGCCACATCCACCGGGCCGGAGCCCGCGTGAGCGCCGTGCGCGGCCGCTGCGGACTCCGCGACGCCGACAGGCTCCCCGGCGACCGCACCGGCAGGCGCACCGGCCGCTTCACCCGCGGCGCCCTGACCGCCTGCGGCCCTGGGGCCCCACGCGGGCGGCTTCGGCTTCGCCCACCACACGACGATGAGCGCGCCGAGGAAGGCGACCGCCGCGGGCAGCAGCAGCGCCTCCGACATCGCCTGGGTGAACCCGGCGTGCAGGAAGCTCGGCAGCTCCGTCCCCGCGGTCGCGGTCGGCGCCGCGCCGCTCGGGGCCTTCGGCAGGTCGGCGGCGAGGCGGCCGGTGATGAGCGCGGAGATGGAGGCGCTTCCGAGCACGGCGCCGATCTGGCGCGTCGTGTTGAAGACGCCCGAGCCGGCTCCGGCCTGGTTGATCGGGAGGTTGCGGGTGGTGACGGCCGAGATCGGCCCCCAGACGCCCGACATCGCGATGCCCATCAGCGCGCTCGGGATGAGCAGCCACCAGATGCTCACATCCGGGGTCAGCATCCGCGAGTAGAGGAACAGCGACAGCGAGAACAGCACCAGCCCGGGCGTCGCGATGAGCTTGGGGTTGATCCTGTCGATCAGCTTGCCCATCACCGGGGCGAGCACGCCGGAGAACACCGCGGTCGGTGCGAGCATCAGCGCCGACTGGGTCGGGGTGAGGCCGCGCACGGTCTGGAAGTAGAACACCAGCGGGAGCGCCATGCAGGTGACGGCGAAGCCGACCGTGGTGATCGCGCCGTTGGACAGCGAGAAGTTTCGGTCGCGGAACAGCGGGAGCGGCAGCAGCGGCTCCTTCTTGTTGAGCGCCTGCCAGACCACGAACGCGATCAGGACGACGATGCCGGAGATGATGAGTCCCCAGACCGAGAACGGGCCGTCCCCGATGACACCCCAGTTGTAGGTGCCGCCCTCCTGGATGCCGAACACCAGCAGGAACATGCCGACCGCGGAGAGCACGACGCCGAGGATGTCGAACGCGTGCGTGTGCGTCGGGAGCTTCGGGACGAGCCGCATCGCGAGGATGAACGCCACGACGCCGACCGGGACGTTGATGAAGAAGATCCACTCCCAGCCGAGCCAGTCGACCAGCACACCGCCGAGCAGCGGGCCGATCAGCGTCGCGACGCCGGCGACGGCGCCCCACAGGCCCATGGCCGCACCGCGGCGGTCGGGCGGGAAGATCCGGGTGATGACAGCCATCGTCTGCGGGGTCATCAGCGAGGCGCCGAGGCCCTGGACGACGCGGGCGGTGATCAGCATCGTAATGCCGCCACCGGCCATGACGCCGGAGAATCCGCACCAGGCCGAAGCCAGGGTGAAGATGACGAGGCCGATCAGATACATGTTCTTGGGGCCGAAGCGGTCGCCGAGGCGCCCGGTGATCAGCAGCGGGACGGCGTACGCGAGCAGGTAGGCGCTGGTGACCCAGATGACCGCGTTGTAGTCCGTACCGAGGTTGAGGCCCTTCATGATCGACGGGTTGGCGACCGACACGATGGTGGTGTCGATCAGGATCATGAAGAACCCGATGACGAGCGCCCAGAGGGCGGGCCACGGCTTCAGTTGGCGTTCCATGTGATTCTTTCTCTCAGTGCGTTTTCTCCTCGTCCCAGGAGATGGCTCCTGAGGCGAGGTCGTCGATGAGGGCTTCGAGGGCGGCGGCTTCCGCCTCCGCCGTCGTGCGCAGGTACCGCACGTCGAGCCAGTACTTCTCGGGCAGCCCCTTCGCGCGGACCCGGTGGATTCCGTCGTCGAGGAGGGCGATGTCGGCGCGCATGAGGCCGACGCGGTTGCGGAGGAGGTCGATCACGGTCTCGAGCGGGAGGTTGTGCGCCTCGCCGAGGCCGAGCGGGAACTCCGGGAACTCGTTGACCGGGGTCGCGATGATGTCCGCGACGCGTTCGCCGAGCGCCTGGGTGCCCTCCTCCGTGATCTCGTAGGTGGTGCGCTCCGGGCGGTTGCCCTCGCGCTCGGTGCCGGTCGCGCGCACCAGCCCCTGCCGGGCCAGACGATCGACCGTGTGGTAGAGCGAGCCCGGCCGCACCTTGACGAGCCGGTCCTCCGAGCGCAGCACGAGCGTCTGATACATCTCGTACGGGTGCGTCGGCCCCTCGGCGAGCAGCGCGAGCGCTGCGACGGCGAGCGGGGTGAGGGTCGGGGAGTGCGGCATGGTTTCTCGAGCAGGCGCTTTCGATGGATGGATGATCGGATGGGATTATTCCAAGTGGAATAGTACGCCAGGGGCATTTTCGCCGTCAAGCGCCAGGAGGTCGGTACTTGTCACGATCCGCTGCTTAGTGACCGGACGGCAATGGTCGGATGTAACTAGGTGGACTAGCTAACCAGCCTCCCGGGCGGATCATTGCCATCCCCATAGCAAAGAAAAAAAGTTCCGAAAGCTGGATAGCTAGTTGATCTAGCTAGCGCTATGATCGTTCCACGCTCACACGCCCGAGCGGAAGGAGACGATGATGGGCGCTCTGATCTACGACGGCCAGTCGTTCGAGTTCGACGACCGCGCGCTCGCGCACCTGCAGGCCGTCATCACCATGAAGCTGCGCAGGAGGGAGCCGTTCCTGCTGTCCTGGAACCCGGACGCGGCCGAGCCGATCGGCCGTCACGCGCTCTGGATCGACAACGCCATCCCGCTCCGCTACGAGTTCGCGTCCCCCACCGCCGAGCGGCTCGACGACCGGTGGCTGAACGCGCTCGCCGACCAGACGTCGCGCCCGAGCGGCCTCTTCTTCTCCCCGCAGCCGGCCGAAGCCGTCGCGGTCTGACGCGGTTCCGCCGGTGCGCAGGAATATCATCGAGATCATGGCGACGGGCAGACCCGATTCCACTCCTCCCGCGTCCGGACGCCCGGATGCGGACCGTAGGCGCGCCCTCGAGGTCCTGGAAGGCCTCCGGAGCTACCTGGTCGCCGAGTCGGCGATGCAGCGCCGCTCCGAGAAGAGCATGAACCTCACGGTCAACGACATCTCGGCGCTCCGCTACCTGTTGCGCGCCCGGGAGCGCGGCATCGCCGTCGGCCCCAAGGAGCTCGGCGACTACCTCGGCATCCAGAGCTCGTCCATCACCGTGCTGCTCGACCGGCTGGAGAAGGCCGGTCACATCCGCCGCGAGCCCAGCCCGTTCGACCGCCGCGCGCTGATCATCGTGCCGGCGGTCCCCATCGACGAGATCCACCGCGCGATCCTCGGCGACGTCCGGGAGGAGCTGGTCGACGTGGCCGCGGCGCTGGACGACGACGAGTCCCGCACGGTCATCCGGTTCCTCGACAGGCTCCGCGACGCGATCGACAACATCGGCGACGTGACGTCGCAGGGGCCCAAGCGGCCGAGTCGCTGAGGCGGACCGCCGAGCTCAGAGCTGCAGTGCCCGGTTCAGCCCGATGAGCTGCTCGGCGAACAGTCCCGCGCCGCCCTGCGCGGGATGCCGGATCGCCGGCGCCTCCAGACCCGCCGTCGCGATCGCGCCCTGCGCCTTCCTGCCCACCGCGACGACCGTCTCGATCTCCAGCGCACGGATCAGCTCCAGCGCGACCGGCGCCCCGGCGCGCACCTCGGCGGGCCGTGGCGTGCGGTTGCTGTGCGGCGTGCCCGCGACGAACGGATGCAGCGGGTAGACCGGCCACGACAGCGGCAGCGGGCCGCACCAGTCCTTCAGCGTCGCCCAGACGACCCGGCTGGAGGCCTCCCACGGCGCCTGCGGATGCTCGGGCAGCTCCAGCCCGGGCACCACCCCGGCCTCGGCCTCCCGCGCCGACACGAACGGGACGCCGGTCACCGTCATCCCCCGCCAGCCCGGCGCCTCGCCCAGCAGCAGGACCGACGCGTGCGGCATGGCGAAGTACCGCCGCAGGTTGCGCTCGCGCCGCCGGCCCTCCGGATCGTCGCCGTACAGCGCCTCGGCGTCGCTCGGCTCGGGAAGCGCGCGCAGCAACGCGAAGAAGCGGGCGAACGGGTCGGCGGCCATTCCCCTACGATGCCACGCCCACGCCGAGGCGCGGAGGTCAGCGCTCGGCGTGCACCCGCGGCTTCGACATCCGGTCGATGGCGGCGAGGACGACCGCAGAGGCGATGAACACGCAGTGGATGACCACCTGCCAGAACACGCCGAGCGACGTGTACCGCTCGCCGTCGATCGACCCGCCGTTCGAGGCGCCGAGGTCGCCGACCGCGATGAAGGTCTTCAGCAGGTGGATGGAGGAGATGCCGATGATCGCCATCGCCAGCTTCACCTTGAGCACGTTGGCGTTGACGTGCGACAGCCATTCCGGCTGGTCGGGATGGCCCTTCACGTTGACGCGGGAGACGAACGTCTCGTAGCCGCCGATGATGACCATGATCAGCAGGTTCGCGATCATCACGACGTCGATCAGCCCGAGGACGGCGAGCATGACGTACGCCTCGTCGACGTGGCTCGGGTCGGAGACGACCTTCTCGGTGAGGTGCCAGAGCTCCACGACGAAGACGTAGACGTAGACCGCCTGGGCGACGATGAGCCCGAGGTAGAGCGGCGCCTGCAGCCAGCGGCTCGAGAAGATCAGGGCGCTGATGGCGCGGCTGGGCGCACGGGGAGGCGGCGAGGCAGGCGGGCGCTGAGGTGCAGGCGCGTGCTGGGCGGCGGTCGGGGCGACGGGGGTCTCGATCACGGGGTCCTCACGGTCGGGCGGCTCCCAGAATAGACAGCTGTAGATGTGAGAACGCTCAGGATTCTACGGCGACATCGGCTCCGAGGACGAGCACGCGGTCTCAGGTCCCGACTACTGCAAATGTCGCGCCGAACTCGGTCAGGGCCGGTATTGGCACGCAATCGCATCGCCCCGGCACGGCAATCGACCGCGACCACAACCGCCACGTCGCCTCGGGCCCTAACTTCATCAGGGCCCAGGGGTCTACCCCCGGTTCGCAACACAGGGAACGGAGGCATGCGCATGGACGAGACCTACAACGAGGTCGTTTCGGAGATGAGCAACCCGCAGGGCTTCGTGGCCTCACTCTTCGCTGGGTGGAACCACGGCGCCGCGATGTTCTGATCGAGCACCACTTCACGGGAGGGGTCGCTCGCGCCGAGCGGCCCTCCCCTGCACTGAACGACGGATAGATGACCGATCCAACTACACGACGCGTCGCGGAGACTCTCGCAGCAGCATCCGCACGCTCTCACACTGCCGCCCACCCACGATTCCCGGCCGTGATGGCCCATGTCGCGTTGGACGGAAATGCGTTCCTCCTCGCCGCCCGCCGCGATCACGCACCGCTGACGGACCTGCGCCTTCGGCGCGATCTGAGTTCCCGTATCATGCTCGAACTTAACATCGACGCTTTGCTGCAGCACCAGCCAGCACTCCGATCCACGCTTATCGAGATTCTCACTGATTCGCCCCACCTGGATCTGGTCTGTCACACCATGCTCGACCGCCTCCGCCGGACATCGTCAGTGCGGCCGGATCGCCCACGCCGCTTTACCACCGACCTGTCGGAGTACGTCACCATGCTGAAGTACGTCAACGCGTTCGGGAGCTGGGAAGACGCGCTCGACGTCGCCCAGGCGGTCTACGCGAGTCGAAGGCCGGACGCGGAGTCGCACGCTGAGAGCATGACGTACGCACTGGCCGCGACGGTCCTCGGGCTGTGCGGTGAGGCGACGTTCAGCGACGACCTATTCACCCGCGCCTTGACGACGATGACCGATCCGATCGAGATGACCTTCGCCGGTCTGCGTTGGGCATCCCTCCGAGCAAAGCGACAAGGTCAGCTAGACGGCGCGGAGAGCGTGATCGAGAGGCTCGAACAGGAGCTCGCGAATTCACCCGTGACCGACGGGGACAGGGCCCTCGGTTACGGGATGCTCGCGAACTTCCGGGGATTGATCGCCATCCGCCGACGGCGCGCGCGGACGGCCGAGGATTCCGTGATGCGCGCGATCGGCTATTTCGAAGAGGCGGATCGCCTCCGTACCGAGAGCGACCGGGTCGGCACGGAGGAAGCTCGGCGATACGAGTGGATGGCGAGACTCAACCTCATTCAGCTTGATATATTTACTCAAACATTCGGCCGGGCGATCGCACGCTTGTCTGCACTCATCGACTTCTCGCGCGGTCGAAGTCGGCCTCCACGAGCAGCATGTCGAGCCCGCAGCGCTGGATGCCGTGCGCCTCCGCGATGCCGGGGAACAGCCGGTCGACCTCGTGATCGACGGCCACCACGACGGCGTCGGCGGACACCCGCCCGCGCGACGTGTGCACCCGGCCGGTCTCGACGCCGGTGACGGTGGTCTGCCAGAAGAAGTCGACGCCGTGCGCGTCGAGCCAGCGCGCGATCGCCGGTGCGGCCTCCCGCGGGTCGACCTGGAGATCGGCGGGGAAGAACGCGCCCCCGACCGCGACGCCGTCGGCGACGGGGACACGGTCTCGCACATCGGCGGGGGTCAGCATCCGCACGTCGTGGCCGCCGCGCGTGGCGCGGAACTCCTCGAGCACGGCCAGCTCGTCCTGCGCCTGCGCGACGACGACGGTGCCGGCCTCGCCGAGCCAGAATCCGGCCTCCACGGCGAGGGTCAGCCAGAGCTCGCGGCCGAGCTCGGCGTACGCCCTCGCCTCGCCTTCCTGGCCGGTGATGCACAGGTGGCCGAAGCCGCGCACCGAGGATCCCTCCACGCTGGAAGCCCTGTCCACCACGGCCACGGTCAGCCCGCGCCGGAGCGCCGCCACGGCGTGCCCCAGCCCGACGATGCCACCACCGACGATCGCGAGGTCGTAGTGCCTGCCCATTCACGTCTCCCGTCCGCAGGAAGTCCCGCGACGACGGTAGAAGCCGGCGACGACGGTGGCGGCAACTCCGGGTAGCCGGGCGGTGAACGCGCGGTTGCCGATCGGCGACTCGTGAGAGTTCTGACAGACTCGCCCGGCGCTCCCCACGCCGTCGCTAGGATCTGGTCTGCCCCGACCGGAACCCGAGCGCGGGTGCCGGCGCCGACGCTCGTCCCGACTTCGTGCGCTGCGCACGATCCTGTGCCTCGGGTGGAGTCGGGGGGAGACCTATGCGTGGAGTGCCGGACGGCCGGACGACGAGGCGGTTCCGCGCGGGGGCGGGGGCGGTCGCGATCGCTGCTGCTGCCGCCGTGTTCGTGACGGGCCTGGCGGCGCCGTCGCAGGCGGTGCCTGCGACGCCCTCCACTGCCGCGGATCACTCGATCGCGCTGCCGGGGGCCGCGGCGCTCATGGGGACCGGTCCTGCCACTGACGCGTCCGGCGACGTCTGGATGCTCGTCACCACCGGCGTCGAGGAGGTCCGCCCCGACGGCACCCTGGTGAACTTCCCGACCACTGCCGGCCGCGTGGCCCAGGGTGGGATCACCGTCGACACTGCAGGCGACGCCTGGTACGTCGACAACGAAAACCCTGGCGCCTCGTACGTCAGCGAGGTCACCGCCGCGGGCGTGGTGCACGACTATCCGGACCCCCTCGGCCCCGCGACGCTCGTCAGCGGCCCGGATGGCACCGTCTGGCTGCTCGGCCGACTGGGCGGCACGTTCGGCGGCGGTGTCGTGCGATACACCTCGTCGGGCACTGTGACCCAGTTCTCCACGCCGCAGGTGGTGTCGCACGCGTTCCTGCCGGACGGCACACTGTGGTTCGGCGGCGACACGACGGTCGGGTGGATCACCCCGACCCAGACCAGCACCACGATCGGTAGCGTCACGGTGCCCAGCACCGTCCAGGGCATGGTGGTGGACGCGAGCGGCACCGTGTGGTTCGACGAGCAGGGCGCGATCGGAGCGGTCGCGCCCGACCACTCGGTCTCGAGCTACCCCGTCCCGGGCGGCAAGACCCCGACGGCGTTGGTCCTCGGCTCCGACGGGGATCCGTGGTTCACGGACACGGGAAGCCTCCTGGTCGCGGGCACAGCGCCGCTGGAGTACACGGTCCGCACGGGAGGCGTCCTCGCCTCTGTGTCGTTCGGCCTCGGCAACTACGCCACGGTCGACACGCCGTTCGTGGGTCCGGACGGACGGCTGTGGCTGACGGCGCACGAGCAGGGTCAGACGACCGGAACCTCCCCTGTTGACCTGCTACGGATCGCCACCGACGGAACGGTCACGCGCACGTCGGAGCCCGGCGACTACTCGCTGATGCTCCGCACCTCGCCGAACGGGACGGTCTGGTTCCAGACGTCCAACTACGGGTTCGCACCGGCACCCGCACTGACGGGCGTCATCGCCGCGGACGGCAGCATGCAGACCCTGGCGAGCCAGTCGGGCCAGGAGTTCGGGACGGTCTTCGACTCGGCCGGACGGGCGTGGGGCTACGACCCCTCGACGAACATGCTGCACGAGTACTGGCCGGTCGCGACCACGCGCGTGTCCGCGTCCGACCGCTTCGCGACGTCGGTCGCCGTCGCGCAGCGCGAATACCCGAACACGGCCCCGACCGTGGTCGTCGCCTCCGGCATGAACTTCCCGGACGGCCTGTCGGCCGGACCGGTCGCCGCCGCGGACGGCGGTCCGCTGCTGCTGACCGGACCGACGACGCTCCCGCAGGCCGTCTCCGCCGAGATCACGCACCTCGCGCCGACCAAGATCCTGGTGATCGGCGGCCCCGCCGCCGTCTCCGACGATGTGGTGGCGCAGTTGAACGCGATCGCCCCGGTGACCCGGCTCTCCGGCGCCGACCGGTACGCGACGTCGCGCGCGCTCGTGTCCTCCGCCTTCGGCGGCGGTGCGTCCACGGTCTACGTGGCGACCGGCGCGAACTTCCCCGACGCCCTCTCGGCCGGCGGCGCCGCGGGCTCGCAGGGCGCCCCGCTGCTCCTGGTCGACGGCACGGAGTCGACGCTCGACGACGCGACGGCGCAGCTCCTCCAGAGCCTGCATGTGCAGCACATCGAGCTCGTCGGCGGAACCAGCGCGGTGTCGCCGGGCGTCGCCGCGGGACTCGGCGCGATCGCCCCGGTGGCGCGGCTGTCTGGCGCAGACCGCTACTCGACGGCCGTCGCGGTGAACCAGCAGGCGTACGCGGGCGCCCCGGCCGGCGCGTCGGTGCTCATCGCGACCGGATCGAGCTTCCCCGACGCGCTCTCCGCGTCCGCGTGGGCCGCTGCCGCGAAGTCCCCGCTCTACGTGGCGGCACCGGGATGCGTGCCGCAGCCGGTGCTGGGCGCGATCGGGACGATGCAGGCCGGCGGCGTCAGCGTGGTCGGCGGCCCGAGCGCTCTCAGCGACGGCGTCCTCCACCTGACGGGCTGCTGATCGCGACAGGCCACTGATCGCGACAGGCCACTGACCAGGGGGTCAGTGGCCTGTTGCACTTCTGTGACGATCGGCGCAGAATCGCAACATGACGTCGAACCAGAACACGCGCGAGTTCGATCCGGACATCGTCACGGACTTCCGCGAGCGCATGTCGTACGGGTCGTATCTCGACCTCGCCACCCTGCTCAGTGCCCAGAAACCGGTGAGCGTGCCGGAGCATCACGACGAGCTGCTGTTCATCATCCAGCACCAGACCACCGAGCTGTGGCTGAAGCTCGTGCTGCACGAGCTGGAGTCGGCGCGCGACCTGCTGCGCGCCGACGAACTTCAGCCGGCGCTCAAGCGGATCGCGCGCGTCAAGCACATCCAGAAGACGCTGACGGAGCAGTGGTCGGTGCTGGCGACGCTCACGCCCACCGAGTACGCCCAGTTCCGCGGCTTCCTCGGCAACTCGTCGGGGTTCCAGTCGTACCAGTACCGCGCGGTGGAGTTCGTGCTCGGCAACAAGAACCGGCGGATGCTGTCGGTCTTCCGCGACGACCCCGGCGCGCTCGCACTGCTCACCGAACTGCTGGAGGCGCCGAGCGTATACGACGAGTTCCTGCGCTACCTGGCGCGTGCAGGGCACGCCGTGCCGCAGGCGGTGCTCGACCGGGACGTCACGGAGGCCCACGTGTTCAGCCCGGAGCTGGTCCCGGTGTTCCGCGACATCTACGAGCACGCCTCGGAGCACTGGAGCGAGTACGAGGCCTGCGAAGAGTTCGTCGACCTGGAGGACAACTTCCAGCTCTGGCGCTTCCGCCACCTCAAGACCGTGCAGCGCACCATCGGCATGAAGACCGGCACCGGGGGCTCCACCGGCGTCAGCTTCCTGCAGAAGGCGCTCGACCTGACGTTCTTCCCCGAGCTGTTCGCCGTGCGGACGGAGATCGGGGCGCCGGAGTGAGCGACGCCCGCTCGCAGGCCAGCGCCATCCAGGTGGACGCCGTCTGGAGCGGCGCGGGGTTCGACGGCCCGGCGGCGTTCCGCGTCGACGGCGAGCGCCTCCTGCCCGCGGCCGCCGACGCCGGCCCGCCCCTCCCACTGGGCGGCACCCTCTTCGCGTCGCTGACCGACCACCACACGCACCTCGGCCTCGCCGACCCGGCCGCACTCTTCGCCGCCGGCATCACGCACGCGGTCGACCTCGGCTGGATCCCGGGCGTCGCGGCCTCCTGGACGGCCGACCTCCCGGACCGACCGGCGGTCGCGATCGCGGGCGCGCTGATCACCGCCCCGGGCGGCTACCCGGTGGCGTCCGGATGGGCTCCGGAGGGCGCTGCGGCGGAGGTCGGCGGCCCGCGCGAAGCGGCGGAAGCGGTGCGGAGACAGATCATGATGGGAGCCTCCCGCATCAAGGTCGCCCTCAACAGCGACGCGGGCGAAACCGTGGACAACCCGACGCTGGCCGCGGTTGTGGAGGAATCCCACGCCGCCGGGCTCCCCGTCGTCGCGCACGTGCAGGGCCCGGGCCAGGCCGCCCGCGCGGTCGCGGCCGGTGTCGACCAGCTCGCGCACACCCCCTTCACCGAACGGCTCGACGACGCGCTCCTCGCGGAGTCCGTCCGCCGTGGGATGACGTGGATCAGCACCCTCGACATCCACGGCTGGGGCACCCCGACCGAGCACTACCGCATCGCCGTCGACAACCTCCGCCGGTTCGCCGGCGCCGGCGGACGGGTGCTGTACGGCACCGACCTCGGCAACGGCGACCTCCCCGTCGGCGTGAACGCACGCGAGCTCGCCGCGCTGCAGGAGGCCGGGCTGACCGGCGACGCGCTCGTGCGCACGATCGCGGGCGGGCCGACGCCCTCCCTCGGCCCCCGCGTCGCCTGGACCCCCACCCCGCCTCCCGCCGACGACCGCGACCTGCCCAGTTGGCTCGCCACCGCCCGCGGCGTTCGCGTCCCCGGCCTCCTCACCCTCACCTCCCGACCGCTTGGACAGGACACCCCATGACCGACATCCCCGACGACCTGTTCGCCTACGACCCGCTCGACGACGAGGTCGCGGCAGCCGACGCCGACACCCTCGCCGGCGATCCCCTCGCCGCCGCCCGCGCGCTCGACGAGGCCGACCCGCTCGCCCCGTACCGCGATCGGTTCGTGGGCGTCGCGCCCGCCGGCGCCGACCTCGGCACAGCCTCCCCCGTCGTCGCGTACTTCGACGGCAACTCCCTCGGGCGGCCCGTGCGCGCAAGCGTCGAGCGCATCCAGCGGTTCCTCGTGGACGGCTGGGGCGGCCGGCTGATCCGCGGCTGGGACGAGGAGTGGATGGAGCTGCCGTTCCGCATCGGCGACACGCTCGGCGAGACCGCGCTCGGCGCCGCGGCCGGGCAGGCCTTCATCGGCGACTCCACGACCGTGCTCCTCTACAAGCTGGCGCGCGCCGCCGTCGACTCCCTGCCCGAGCGCAGCGAGATCGTCCTCGACACCGACAACTTCCCGACCGACCGCTACGTGCTCGACGGCATCGCCCGCGAGCGCGGACTGACACTGGTCTGGATCGAGGCGGACACCGAGTCCGGCGTGACTCCCGAGCAGGTCGCGGCGGCGGTCGGACCGCGCACGGCGCTCGTCGTGCTCAGCCACGTCGCGTACCGCTCGGGGTTCCTCGCCGACGCACGCACGATCACGCGCATCGTCCACGACGCGGGAGCGCTCGTGCTGTGGGACCTCTGCCACTCCGCCGGCTCCGTGCCCGTCGAGCTCGACGAGTGGGACGCCGACCTGGCCGTCGGCTGCACCTACAAGTACTTGAACGGCGGCCCGGGATCGCCCGCGTTCGGCTACGTGAGCGGCCGCCTCCAGCGCCGGCTCGTGCAGCCGATCCAGGGCTGGATGGGCGTGCGCGACGTGTTCCTGATGGGGCCGGAGTACCAGCCGGCCGACGGCCTCCGCCGCTTCATCTCCGGCACGCCGCCGATCGTGGGGATGCTCGCCCTGCAGGACACGGTCGCGATGATCGGGGAGTGCGGGATCGACGCGGTGCGCGCGAAGTCGGTCGCGCTCACGACGTTCGCCGTGCGGCTCGCCGACACCTGGCTGACGCCGCTCGGCGTCACCCTCGCGAGCCCGCGCGACCCGTCGCAGCGCGGTGGGCACGTCACCCTCAGTCACCCGGCGATGCGGGAGGTCACGGCGCGGCT
Source organism: Leifsonia sp. NPDC056665 (assembly GCF_042791795.1). Taxonomy (NCBI): domain Bacteria; kingdom Bacillati; phylum Actinomycetota; class Actinomycetes; order Micrococcales; family Microbacteriaceae; genus Leifsonia; species Leifsonia sp. NPDC056665. The sequence continues at coordinate 127,912 of NZ_JBHTXK010000003.1, read as the reverse complement.
GTGGGAGCGCGACGTCATCCCCGACTACCGCGACCCGGACGGCCTCCGCATCGGGCTGTCGCCGCTGAGCACGAGCTTCGAGGAGGTCGCGCTGGGGCTGGCGGCGGTGCGGGATGTGCTGGGCGAGCTGATCACGGAATGAGCGGCCCGGTGGAGGTGCGGGAGCTGGTGGAGGTGCGGGAGGTGCGGGAGGACCTCGAAGCCAGCAGCGGCTCCGCCACCGCCATGCTCCGCACGGTCGTCGGCAGCACCCTGCGGCCGCTCGGCGGCTGGATGAGCGCCGCAGGAGCGGTGGAGCTGATGGCCGCGCTCGGCGTCCCCGCGGCGACCGCGCGCTCCAGCCTGGCGCGACTGTGCGCGCGGGGCGTGCTGGTCCGCGAGCCGCGGGACGGGGTCGCCGGCTACGCGCTCGACCCGGCCGCGGTGCCGATGCTGGAGCGCGGGGACGCGCGCATCTTCGGCGAGCGCGCCGCGCCGGCCTCCTGGTGCCTGGTGTCCTTCTCGTTCCCCGAGCACCAGCGCTCGCAGCGCCACCGGCTGCGGCGGACCCTCGCCGCGCTCGGCTGCGGGACGGTCGCCGACGGACTGTGGATCGGGCCCGACGCCCTGGAGTCCGAACTCGCGGAGGTCGCGCACGCCTTCGGCGCCGACCTGTTCACCGGCGCGCACCCCGGCACGCCCTCCACCCCCGACCTCCCGTCCGCCCTCGCGCGCTGGTACGACCTCCCCACCATCCGCACCCTCCACGAGGCCTTCCTCGACCGCTTCCAGGCCGCGCCGACCCCGGCCGACGACCGCGACGCCTTCGCCCTGTGGATCCGCCTCCTCGACGAGTGGCGCGTCATCCCGTACCGCGACCCCGGCCTCCCCGCCGCCGCCCTGCCCGCCGACTGGCCGGGCGCCGCCTCCGCCGCCCTGTTCGCGCGCCTCCACGCCGCGCTCGCCGGCCGCGCGCTCGCCTTCGCCGCAGGGACCGCCCGCGCGGACCGAGGGACCTCCGCCCCACGGTAGAATCGCTGTGCCCGGATGCGCGAGTGGAGCGGAGATCACCCTTTGTCGACGATCGTTGTGGAAGTCATGCCCAAGGCTGAGCTGCTCGACCCGCAGGGCAAGGCCGTCGCCGGCGCCCTCGGGCGCATCGGCAAGGGCCAGTTCTCGGGAGTCCGCGTCGGCAAGCGGTTCGAGCTGACCGTCGACGGCCCGATCGACGACGCCACGCGCGCCGCGGTCGAGGAGATCGCCACCGAGATCCTCTCCAACTCGGTCATCGAGGACGTGGTGGGCATCCACTACCCCGGCGAGGACGCCTGATGCGCATCGGCGTCATCACCTTCCCCGGCTCGCTGGACGACCGGGACGCGCTGCGCGCCGTCCGCATCGCCGGCGCCGAGCCGGTCGCGCTCTGGCACGGCGACCACGACCTCCAGGGAGTCGACGCGCTCGTCCTCCCCGGCGGGTTCAGCTACGGCGACTACCTGCGCTGCGGCGCCATCGCCTCCCTCTCACCGATCATGACCGAGGTCGTGGACGCGGCGGCCAAGGGGATGCCCGTGCTCGGCATCTGCAACGGCTTCCAGATGCTCGCCGAGGCGCACCTCGTCGCGGGCGGCCTCATCCGCAACGACCACGGCAACTTCATCCGCCGCGACCAGCACCTGGTGGTCGAGAACGCAGACACCCCGTGGACCAACGGCTTCGAGCAGGGCCAGGAGATCGTCATCCCGCTGAAGAACGGCGAGGGCGGCTTCATCGCCTCGGCCGAAGAGCTGAAGCGGCTGGAGGGCGAGGGCCTGGTCGTCTTCCGCTACGCCGGCGTGAACCCCAACGGCTCGCTGGACGACATCGCGGGCGTCCGCAACGAGCGCGGCAACGTGGTCGGCCTGATGCCGCACCCCGAGCACGCGGTCGAGGCGGGCTTCGGCCCCGACACCGCCGTCGCCATGCGCTCCGGCATCGACGGCCTCACCTTCTTCACCAGCGTCATCCGCTCCACCCTCGTAGACGCGTAGCGCCCCGCCGCAATCTCTTCCGGACTTCTGTACGCGACACGCCGTGTTACGGCGTACACAACTCCGGAATTGATGGATGGTCAGGCGAGCGCGGTGTAGACGACCAGGCGGAGGTCGGGGTGGTCGGTGGGGGTGAGTTGGTGGTGCTCGAGGGTGACGGCGCCGCGGCGCGGGTGGCGGAAGCGGCGCTCGCGTGACGCGAAGCCGCGGATGTCGTAGCGCTCCCACGCGGCGCGGAACGCGGGGCTGGCCTCCCGCAGCCGCTCGACCAACGCGCGCACGGCCGGATCGCCGGCGCGCGTGCCCGTCTCGGCGCGGAACTCGGCCAGGAAGCGGGCGCTCGTCTCCTCCCAGTCGGGCAGCAGCTCGCGCACCGCGGGATCGGTGAAGACCAGCCAGAGCAGGTTGCGGTCCTCGCGCGCCACCCGCGCGACATTCGGGTACAGGTCGGCGTACGCCGCGTTCCACCCGGCGATGCCCCAGTCGGGCGCGAGGGCGAACGCCGGGTTCGCGCCGAGCGCGTCGAGCAGGCGCTGGACGTGCGCGGGCGCGTCCTCCACCGGACGGGACGGCACGAGCGACGGGAGGCCGAAGCCCGCGAGCGACAGCAGGTACTCGTGCTCGGGCGGCGTGAGCCGGAGCGTGCGGGCGACGGCGTCGAGCACCGAGCGGGACGGGTTGATCTGCCTGCCCTGCTCCAGCCAGGTGTACCAGGTGACGCTCACGCCGGACAGGTAGGCGACCTCCTCGCGGCGCAGCCCCAGGTCGCGCGAGCGTCCGACCGGCGGGAGGCCGTACTCGGCGCGCGGGGCCTGCTCGCGGCGGCTGCGCAGGAAGCGTCCCAGCTCGCCGCGGCGGTCGTCCTGTTCGGTCACGCCGTCGATACTAGTGCTGCCACTACTAGTAGTGACGCCGTCTTCCGGCCGCAGCGCACCGCCCGCACGATGGGAGCATGCCAGTTCTCCGCTCCCGCACTGTCACCCACGGCCGCAACATGGCCGGCGCCCGCGCACTGCTGCGCGCCGCCGGCGTCGCCCGCGAGGACTTCGGCAAGCCGATCGTCGCCGTCGCGAACAGCTTCACCGAGTTCGTCCCCGGCCACACCCACCTGCAGCCGGTCGGCCGCATCGTTTCGCAGGCCGTGCAGGCCGCGGGCGGCATCCCCCGCGAGTTCAACACGATCGCGGTGGACGACGGGATCGCGATGGGCCACGGCGGGATGCTGTACTCGCTGCCCTCGCGCGAGCTGATCGCCGACTCCGTCGAGTACATGGTGAACGCCCACTGCGCCGACGCACTCGTCTGCGTCTCCAACTGCGACAAGATCACCCCGGGGATGCTGCTGGCCGCGCTGCGCCTGAACATCCCGACCGTGTTCGTCTCGGGCGGCCCGATGGAGGGCGGCCGCACAGTGCTCGTGGACGGCACCGTCCGCAAGCTCGACCTCATCTCCGCGATGGCCGACTCCGCGAACGACGCGGTGTCCGACGAGGACCTGCTGCGGGTCGAGGAGGCCGCGTGCCCGACCTGCGGCTCGTGCTCGGGCATGTTCACCGCGAACTCGATGAACTTCCTGGTGGAGGCGCTCGGCCTCGGCCTCCCGGGCAACGGCTCCACCCTCGCGACTCACACCGCCCGCCGCGCGCTCTACGAGAAGGCGGGCACGACGGCCGTCGAGCTCGCGCACCGCTACTACGACGGCGAGGACGCGTCCGTGCTCCCCTGCTCGATCGCGACCAGGGAGGCCTTCGGCAACGCGATGGCGCTCGACATCGCGATGGGCGGCTCGACCAATACGATCCTGCATCTGCTCGCGGCCGCCCGCGAAGGCGGGATCGACTACGACCTCGGCGACATCGACCGGCTCTCCCGCCGCGTGCCCTGCCTCAGCAAGGTCGCGCCCAACGGTGCGGCGCTGGTGGAGGACGTGCACCGGGCGGGCGGCGTGCCCGCGCTGCTCGGCGAGCTCGACCGCGCCGGCCTGCTCGACCGCGGGGTGCACAGCATCCACGCGGCGTCGCTGGAGGCGTGGCTGGCGGACTGGGACATCCGCGGCGGCTCGGCAACGGCCGAGGCGATCGAGCTCTTCCACGCCGCCCCCGGCGGGGTGCGGTCGGCGCAGGCGTCGTCGCAGTCGGAGCGGTGGGAGTCGCTGGACACCGACGGTGCGACCGGCGTGATCCGGGATGTCGCCCACGCCCACTCGGCGAACGGCGGCCTCGCCATTCTGCGCGGCAACCTCGCGCCGGACGGCTCCGTGGTGAAGACCGCGGGCGTGGACCCGAGCATCCTGGTCTTCTCCGGCCCGGCCGTGGTGGTCGAGTCGCAGGAGGAGGCGGTGGACGCCATCCTGACCAAGCGCGTGCAGGCCGGCGACGTGGTGGTCGTGCGTTACGAGGGCCCGCGCGGCGGTCCGGGGATGCAGGAGATGCTGTACCCGACGTCGTTCCTGAAGGGCCGCGGCCTCGGGGCGAAGTGCGCGCTCATCACGGACGGCCGGTTCTCCGGCGGGACGTCCGGCCTGTCGATCGGGCACGTCTCGCCCGAGGCGGCGGCCGGCGGCGCGATCGCGCTGGTGGAGGACGGCGACATCATCACGATCGACGTCGCCGCGCGCAGCATCCGGCTGGAGGTCTCCGACGCCGAGCTCGACGCGCGCCGGGAGGCGCTGGCCGCGGGCCGCGGATTCCGTCCGGTCGACCGCGAGCGGCCGGTGTCGGCGGCGCTGCGGGCGTATGCCGCAATGACGCTGTCCGCGGACCAGGGCGCGGCCCGCGACGTCGACCAGCTCACCCGCGCGGCGGTCCCGACCGCCTAGCCGCCGCTCGCCGAAGGGCACGTAAACGCCCCTAAAACGCGCTTTTAGGGGCGTTTACGTGCCCTTCGAGCTTCCGCTTACGGCTTGGGGGCGCGGGGCTTGGGGGTCTTGCGCGGCTTCTTCTCCTTGGGCGGCATCCGGCCGACCTGCTCCAGGGCGACGCCGATCCACTCGCGGAGGCGGTCGGGGTCGTCGCGCCAGGCGTCGGGGAGCGACACGTAGCCGCCCATCGGGCGCTCGGCCGGCCCGTACGGCCCGGTTCCGTCGATCGCCTGCAGCTTCTCGCGCACGGCCTCGTCGGGCACGCGCACCCCGACGCTCTCGCCGAACAGCCCGGCGAACATGTTGCCGTTCACGAACGCGCCCAGGTTGGCGAACATCGGCTTGACCTCGACGCCGGGAGCGTCCGGCACCACCGAGCGGAACAGCTCCATCGTCTCCTGCGACGGTCGTGGGATCTGCATGGCTGGGCCCTTCGTCCGGCTGCGGGATGTGTACAACTGCACCTCTCCACATCCTCCCACTGGCCCGGGACAGTGCGCCCCTGCGCGCCGGTAGACTGGCATCCATCCCCCGCCACCGCCAGCAGCCTGGAGTGCCCGCGTGACCGACACCACCGTCCAGCATGTCGTCGACACCGTCGCGAACGCCGCCGCGACTCCGGAGAAGGAGCAGCCGTTCGCGGCGCTCGGCCTCAAGGAGGACGAGTACGCGCAGATCCGGGAGATCCTGGGCCGCCGCCCCACCTCCGGCGAGCTGGCGATGTACTCGGTGATGTGGTCGGAGCACTGCTCGTACAAGTCGTCCAAGATCTACCTGCGCCAGTTCGGCCAGAAGGTGACGCCGGCGATGAAGAAGAACCTCATGGTCGGCATGGGCGAGAACGCGGGCGTCGTGGACGTCGGCGAGGGCTGGGCGGTCACCTTCAAGGTGGAGTCGCACAACCACCCGTCGTACATCGAGCCGTTCCAGGGCGCGGCGACCGGCGTCGGCGGCATCGTGCGCGACATCATCTCGATGGGCGCGCGCCCGGTCGCGGTCATGGACCAGCTCCGCTTCGGCCGCATCGACGACCCGGACACCGCACGCGTGGTCCACGGCGTCGTCTCAGGCATCTCGTTCTACGGCAACTGCCTCGGCCTGCCGAACATCGGCGGCGAGACCTACTTCGACTCCGTGTACCAGGGCAACCCGCTGGTCAACGCGCTCTCGGTCGGCGTGCTGCGCCACGAGGACCTCCACCTCGCCAACGCGTCCGGCGCGGGCAACAAGGTCGTCCTGTTCGGCGCCCGCACCGGCGGCGACGGCATCGGCGGCGCGAGCATCCTGGCCTCCGACACGTTCTCCGAGGGCGGCCCGACCAAGCGCCCGGCGGTGCAGGTCGGCGACCCGTTCGCCGAGAAGGTGCTCATCGAGTGCTGCCTGGAGCTGTTCCGCGACAAGCTCGTGGAGGGCATCCAGGACCTCGGCGCCGCGGGCATCTCGTGCGCGACCAGCGAGCTCGCCTCCAACGGCGACGGCGGCATGTTCGTCGAGCTCGACAAGGTCCTGCTGCGCGATCCCACGCTCACGGCGGAGGAGATCCTCATGTCCGAGAGCCAGGAGCGCATGATGGCGGTCGTCAAGCCCGAGCTGCTCGACGCCTTCCTCGCCGTGACCGCCAAGTGGGATGTCGAGACCAGCGTGCTGGGCGAGGTCACCGAGACCGGCCGCCTCGTCATCAACTGGAAGGGCGAGGAGATCGTCAACGTCGACCCGCGCACGGTCGCGGTCGACGGACCGGTGTACGAGCGCCCGGTCGCCTACCCGACCTGGATCGACGCCCTCCAGGCCGACACCGCCGCCGTCCTGGCGCGCCCGGCCACCGGCGACGAGCTGCGCGAGCAGGTGCTCGCCCTCCTCGGCAGCGCCAACCTGGCCGACAAGAGCTGGATCACCGACCAGTACGACTACTTCGTGGGCGGCAACACCGCCCTCTCCTTCCCGGACGACTCCGGCATGGTCCGCGTCGACGAGGAGAGCGGCCTCGGCTTCGCCATCGCGACCGACGCCAACGGCCGGTACTGCCAGCTCGACCCCAAGCAGGGCGCCAAGCTGGCGCTCGCGGAGGCTTACCGCAACGTGGCGGCCTCCGGGGCCGTGCCCGCCGCGGTCACCGACTGCCTCAACTTCGGCAGCCCGGAGAACCCCGAGGTGATGTGGCAGTTCTCGCAGGCGGTGGAGGGCCTCTCGGACGCCTGCCTGGAGCTGGAGATCCCGGTCACCGGCGGCAACGTGTCGTTCTACAACCAGACCGGCGACACCCCCATCTTCCCGACCCCGGTCGTCGGCGTGCTCGGCGTGATCGACGACGTCGCCCGCCGCATCCCGGCCGGCTGGCAGGACGAGGGCGAGAACATCTACCTGCTCGGCATCACGCGCGAGGAGCTCGACGGCTCCGCGTGGGCCGGCACGATCCACGGCCACCTCGGCGGCCTCCCGCCCGCGGTCGACCTCGCGGCGGAGCGCACCCTGGCCGAGACGCTGCACGCGGCCTCGGTCGAGGGTCTCGTCTCGGCGGCGCACGACCTCGCGGACGGCGGCCTCGCGCAGGCACTGGCCGAGAGCGTGATGCGCTTCGGCGTCGGCGCGCGCGTCTGGCTCGGCGAGCTGCAGGAGCGCGACGGCGTGGACGCCGCGACCGCGCTGTTCAGCGAGTCCACCGCCCGCGTCATCGTCTCGGTGCCGCGCGAGGACGACGTGAAGTTCCGCGGGCTCTGCGAGGGACGCGGCGTGCCGCTGCTCCGCATCGGCGTCACCGACGCCGAGGTCGGCGCCCAGCCGGTGCTCGAGGTGCAGGACCTCTTCACCGTGGGCCTGGAGGAGCTGCGCGGCGTGCACCGCTCCACGCTCCCCGAGCACTTCGGCCCCACGGTCGCGTAGCCACGATCCAACTGACAGAACACGCCGCCTCGGCTTGGCCCGAGGCGGCGTGTTCTGTCAGTTCGTTCGTCAGTCGGCGACGAGGGCGGCCTGGCGGCGGGTGAAGAGGCGCACGCGCTGCTGCGTCAGCAGGATGCCGCAGAGCACGACCGCGGCACCGACCGGCTCATTCCAGCTCAGGTGCTCGCCGAGGACGAGGATGCCGAGCGCGACGCCGACCACCGGCGTCACGTAGGTCACACCGGAGGTCGCGGTCGGGCCCCAGGCGCGCAGCACGTTCATGTTCCAGATGTAGACGACGCCCGTGCCGAGCGCGCCCAGCGCCAGCAGGCTGAGCAGCACCGGCCAGCTGAACACGATCGGCGACAGCGCCACGACCGGCGTCAGCAGCAGCATGATCACGGCTGCGATGCCGATGTTGAGGAACGCGACGGACGTCGCCGGGATGTCCCGGTGGCTGATGAACCTCCGGATGTACCCGAAGCTGAAGCCGTAGCAGGTGACCGCGCCGAGGCACGCGAGTTGCCCCCACACGCTGCCGGACAGCGCCTCGATCGTCCACGGACCGACCACGACGACCACTCCGACGACGCCCACGAGCACGCCGAGCACCTGGTCCCTGTTGAGCTTCTCGACCCGGAACGCGGCGGTCGCGAGGATCGCGGTCGTGATCGGGGTGACGGCGTTGTAGATGCTGGCGAGGCTGGAGGACACGTACTGCTCCGCCCACGCGAACAGCAGGTACGGCACCACGCAGTAGGTGACCGCCACGACCGCGAAGTGCAGGTAGACGATCGGCTGCTTCGGGAGCCTGCTGCGCGTGACGAGCAGGATGATCCCGAGCGTCAGCGCCCCGAACACGAGCCGCGCCCACGCCACCTGCCCGAACGAGACGCCCTCCAGCGCCACCTTCATGAACAGGAAGCTGGCGCCCCAGACGAGACCCATCGCGACGAACTGCAGAGCGACCTTCACTCGTTGAGGCTACCGCCCGCCACCGACGCCGACTGGCGGAAAACGGACGCGGCGGCTCAGTCGCGCACCGGTCGCGCCGAGGCGTCGGGCAGCGGTCCGCCGGGGAAGACCGCGTTCGCGGCCGTCATGTACTGCTTCCAGACCCGGTGCCGGAGCTGGTCGGCCTGAATACCGCCGATCTTCGACCGCCGCAAGGACACGTCGCCGGTCACGTTGCCGACCCACACCGCGGTGGTCAGCCGGGTCGTGGACCCCACGAACCAGGTGTCCTTCTCGGAGTCCGTCGTGCCGGTCTTGCCGAACACCGGGACGCCGTCGTTCGGGTTCGACGCGGATCCCGTGCCGCCGCGCGTCACGCCCTGCAGCGCGGACGCCATGCTCGCCGCGATCTCCGGGGCCACGGCCTCCGTGCACGCGCTCGCCGGCACCGGGACCTCGGCGCCGTCCGGCCCGACGATCCGGTCGATCGCGATCGGTGCGCAGTACACGCCCTCGTCGGCGATCGCGGCGAACGCCGCCGCCATCCGCACCGGCGCGACCTCATTCGTGCCGAGGACGTCGGAGACATAGGAGGTCAGCGGCTTGCCGTCGGCGCGCTTCACGCCGAAGGCCTCCGCCGTCTTGCGGATCTCGCACTGGTCGAGCTTCTGCGCCATCGAGAAGTAGGCGCCGTTCACCGAGCCGGCGGTCGCCGCCCGCACCGAGATGTTCCCCGGGCGCGCGCCGCTGTCGTTCTTCGGGGAGTACGTGCCGGTGCCCGATCCCTGGCAGCTGTCCTTGAAGGAGGACAGGGTGAGCGCGCGCGGGTCGCCGTTGACGACGTCGTTCAGCGAGTGCCCGTTCTTCAGCCACTCCGCCAGGGTGAAGACCTTGTACGTGGAGCCGGCTTGGAAGCCGTTCGACCCTCCGTAGTCGGAGTCGGTGCTGTAGTTGACGGCGGTGTTCTCCGGCGAGGTCTCGTCCGGGTCGGCGTTGAACGCCTTGTTCTGCGCCATCGCGAGGATGCGGCCGGTGCCCGGCTCGACCGTGACCAGCGACGAGCCGAGGTCGAGGACGTCGGTCGCGCGCGGCACGTAGGCGTCGACGGCCGCGACGGCGGACGCCTGGAGGTCGAGGTCGAGGGTCGTGTAGATGTCGTAGCCGCCCCTGGTCAGCGCGCTGTAGTGGGAGTCGGTCGGGTCGGGGAGGACGTTCTCGTTCTCGATCACGCGCTGCACGTAGTCGCAGAAGAAGCCGGCGCCGAGCGCGTTCGCGGTGACGCAGCCGGTCGACGGCGGCGTGATGTTCGGCTCGATCGGCGTGGCCACCGCCTCGTCGTGCTGCGTCCGGGTGATCTTCTTCGCCTCCAGCATCGCGGCGAGGACGTCGTTGTCACGGCGGAACTTGTTGTCGCCGATGTTGTCCGGGTCGTCGATCCGGAAGTCGTTGGGTGCGTTCACGGTCGCCACGAGCGAGGCGGCCTGGGCGAGCGTGAGGTCGGCCGCGGTCACGCCGAAGTAGTACTCGGCAGCGGCCTCGATGCCGTAGACGGACCCGCCGAAGTGCGCGATGTTGAGGTAGCCGAGCATGATCTGGTCTTTGGGGAGCGCCTTCTCGAGCCCGATGGCGAGGCGCATCTCCCGGAGCTTCCTGTCCATGCTGGTCTTGGTGGCCTCCGTGTAGGCGGCCGTGCGCGCGTCCTTGTCGCGGATCGCCTCCGCGCGCTGCACCAGGACGTTCTTGACGTACTGCATCGTGATCGTCGACGCGCCCGAGTCCACCTTGCCGGACGACGCGTTTCCGATCGCCGCGCGCAGCGCCGACGGGATATCGACGCCGCCGTGCGTGTAGAAGCGCGGGTCCTCCGTGGAGGTGAGCGCGTCCTTGACGTACGGGGAGATGGCCTCCCACGCCACGTTCTTGCGGTTCTGCTCGTAGACCGACGCCAGGAGCACCGGCTCGCCTGCACGGTTCTTCGCATAGAAGTCCGACGTCTGCGCCAGCGCGTCGGGTGTCAGCGCCTCCGGCAGCGTCTCGAAGAGGTGGACGCCGCTCCCGGTCGCGACGCCCGCCACGGCCACCACCGGCGCCACCATCGCGCTGATCAGGACCCCCGACGTGACGCTCAGTGCGACGAAACCGGCTGCAGCCGCCACGCGACCGCGCGGCTGGTTCGAGTTGTGATTCTGTTCCCCCATAACGCCTCAGCCTGCCGTACCCGGCTGAGAGAAGCCTGATGTGTGATATACGCACCGCCTGACGTCGATGGTCCTGGCTCGCCGTCCGCCCGATGCGCCATGCTGGTGCCACCGGCCGGGAATACTTCCAGCTCGACGCCGTTATATGCGTTTGCATAGATACGGCGAGAACGAACCTGAGGAGCCAGCAATGCAGTACGGAATCTTCTCCGTCAGCGACATCACCCGCGACCCGGTCTCCGGCGAGACCCCGAGCGAGGCGGAGCGCATCGACGCGATCGTGAAGATCGCCACGCACGCGGAGGAGGTCGGGCTGGACGTCTTCGCGATCGGAGAGCACCACAACCCGCCGTTCTTCTCCTCGTCGCCCACCACCCTGCTCGCGCACATCGCCGCCCTCACCGAGCGGCTGATCGTGACGACCTCCACGACCCTCATCACCACGAACGACCCGGTGCGCCTCGCCGAGGAGTACGCGATGCTGCAGCACCTGTCGAAGGGCCGCATGGACCTGATGCTCGGCCGCGGCAACACTGGGCCGGTGTACCCGTGGTTCGGCCAGGACATCCGCCAGAGCCTCCCGCTCGCGCTCGAGAACTACAACCTGCTGCATCGGCTGTGGCACGAGGACGTCGTGGACTGGGAGGGCAAGTTCCGCACCCCCCTGCAGGGCTTCACCTCCACCCCGCGCCCGCTCGACGACGTGCCGCCCTTCGTCTGGCACGGCAGCATCCGCACCCCCGAGATCGCCGAGCAGGCCGCGTTCTACGGCAACGGCTTCTTCGCCAACAACATCTTCTGGCCGAAAGAGCACTACCAGCGCCTGATCGCCTTCTACCGCGAGCGCTTCGAGCACTACGGCCACGGAACCGCCAAGCAGGCGATCGTCGGCCTCGGCGGCCAGGCGTACATCGGCAAGACCTCCCAGCAGGCCAAGAGCGAGTTCCGCCCGTACTTCAACGAGGCCCCGGTCTACGGCAACGGCCCGACGATGGAGGAGTTCACCGAGGCGACCCCGCTGACGGTGGGCAGCCCGCAGGAGGTCATCGACAAGACGCTGACCTTCCGCGAGTGGGCGGGCGACTACCAGCGCCAGCTCTTCCTGATGGACCACGCCGGCCTGCCGCTGAAGACGGTGCTGAAGCAGCTCGACCTGCTCGGTGAGGAGGTCATCCCGGTGCTCCGCAAGGAGACCGAGGCCCGCAAGGACCCGTCGACGCCCGACGCCCCGACCCACGCGTCGCTCGTCGCGGCCAAGTACGGCGACGCCGCGCCGCGCCAGCCGCGCCCGAACGCCAACCGCGGCGACAACGTGACCGGCGCCTCGCCCTACCAGGACTCGGCCGACGAGTTCCAGGCGGACTACCCGGCACTCTGAGCGCCTGGCGCACCGACCCCGAGAGAAGGACACCATGACCAGCACCGACCAGCGCCCGTTCCGGGTGGTCGTCGTCAACGCGGGCGTCAGCGACCCGTCGTCCACCAAGATGCTCGCCGACCGCCTCGCCCTGAGGGTGGAGGCCGCCGCCCAGCGCGACGGCCACACGGTCGAGACGCAGAACCTCGACCTGCGGGAGCTGCTCCCCGAGTTGTCCGGCGCGCTCGCGTCCGGCCACCTCGGCCCGCGCTTCACCGCGGCCATCGAGGCGCTCGCGGCGGCGGACGGCATCATCGCGACAGCGCCGGTCTACAAGGCCGGCCCGAGCGGGCTGTTCAGCTCGTTCTTCCAGGTGCTCGACAACGACCTCCTGATCGCGAAGCCGGTCATCCTCGGCGCGACCGCCGGGACGGCCAGGCACGCGCTGGTCGTCGACGAGCAGATGCGCTCGATGTTCGCCTACCTGCGGACGATGACGGCGCCCACCTCGGTGTTCGCGTCGACGGAGGACTGGCAGGACAACTCCCTCGGCAAGCGCATCGACCGCGCGGCCCGCGAGCTGGTGGTCTTGATGGAGACCGGCGTGGAGGCGCGCATCAAGGACACCTCCTGGAACAGCTACCAGCACGAGTACGGCTCGGCCGGCGGGAACGAGCTGGGGATCGACCTGGGCTCGGATCTGATGCGGCTCGCAGCAGGCGGGACGCTCGGAGGCCCGGCCCGAAGCTGACACGGCGGTGGTCGCTCCTCCCCTCTAGGCTTGTGCCACCCACGACCGATGGGAGGGGCGCCGCCGTGACTGCCGTAGAGGGTCATCTCCGTTTCGATCACGACGCTCTCCGGAGCGCAGCCGACCTCTACCAGGCCGGCAAGGACGCCCGGTCGCGCGTGCCGCGCGGCGTCCACAGCGAGTACTCGCCCGCCACCGACCGCGACCCGGTCGGCATCCTCAAGCGGCAGCACGAGCACCGCGTCTCCGAGCTGATCCCCCTGCGGCTGGAGCGGATGACCGCCAACCCGTTCGCCTTCTACCGGGGATCGGCCGCCATCCAGGCGGCCGACCTCGCCGGCGCACCGCGGACCGGCGCCGACGTGACGATCTGCGGGGATGCGCATGTCGCCAACTTCGGGATCTATGCGTCACCGGAGCGCACTCTCGTCTTCGACCTCAACGACTTCGACGAGTCCGCCTACGGCCCATGGGAGTGGGACCTGAAGCGCTTCCTCACCAGCGTCGTGCTGGCGGCGCGCCAGCGCGGCTTCGACGAGTCGAAGGTCAGGGCCGTCACGCGGGAGGCCGCCGCCGCCTATCGCTCCGCCCTGCGGCAGATGACCGGGCTCGGCGTCCTGGAGCGCTACTACCTCCGCGCCGATGTCAGCAGGGGGCGGCGTGCCTCCTCATCGCAGCGGGTGATCGACCGCGCGGTCGAGGCGGCGGCCCGGCGCACCTCCGCACGGGTCGCGCGCAAGATCATGCGTCGTGCGGAGGACGGCGCGATGACGATCGTCGAGGACCCGCCCGTGCTCGCCCATGTCCCGGACGCCGCGGAGCAGAACGTGCTCGAGATCATCCGCGCCTACCTCGAAACGGTCCCCGCGGACATCGCCGTCCTGCTGTCGCAGTACGTCGCGACGGATGCGGCGCGCCGCGTCGTCGGCGTCGGGAGTGTGGGAACGCGCTGCTACATCATCGTCCTCACCGGGCCGGCCGGTGAGCCGCTGGTGCTCCAGGTGAAGGAGGCGACCGAGTCCGTCGCGGTCGAGTTCGGCGGCGCGACGGCCGGACGTGCCCCGGCGTTCGACGACCGCGCGCACCGCGACGAGCACGGTCATCGCGTCGTCGCCAACCAGAGGGTCCTTCAAGCGGTCAGCGACCCGTTCCTCGGGTACGTGAACACCGGCGGCCATGCGTACTACGTCAGGCAGTTCCGCGATCAGAACGTGTCCATCGAGACCGAGACGCTCGGCTTCCGGCCGTTCGCCGACTACATCGACGCGTGCAGCACCGTGCTCGCACGTGCCCACGCGCAGTCCCCCGCCGCATCGTTCATCGCCGGCTACCTCGGCAGCGGTGCGGCGTTCGACACGGCTGTGGTGGAGTGGGCCTTCGCGTACGCCGACCAGGCCCACGCGGACTACCTGACGGTGCGCCAGGCGGTCGAGGACGGCGAGTTCGCCGGGCCTACTGCCGCCGACCCCGTTCAGGCATAGACACCGGGGGCCGGTGGGGCAGAACCGCCGGGTATCCTGATCGGAGACGAAGGGGAGCCGCGTGGACGTGCTGGGCGTGCTGGAGTGGATCGGCGTCGTGGTGTGCCTGATCCTGGCGTTGACCGGGCTCATCCCGGTGATCGCGGCCGCGGCGACGTTCGTCGTCATCCCGTTCCATGCCTGGATCAACCACTACAAGAAGGCCGCGCCCTACCTGCCGCGCGTCGCCATCGTCGTCCCCGCCTGGAACGAGGGCGCCGTGATCGGCACCTCCATCGACCGGTTGATGAGCCTCGACTACCCCAAGGAGGCGCTGCGGATCTACGTGGTGGATGATGCGAGCACCGACGACACCCCCGTCGTCGTGCGCGCCCGCGCCGAGCAGTATCCGGGCAGCGTGTTCCTGCTGCGCCGGGACCAGGGCGGCCAGGGCAAGGCGCACACACTCAACCACGGCATCGAGCGCATCCTCGCCGAGGACTGGATGGAGGCGCTCCTCATCATGGACGCCGACGTCATCTACCTGCCCGACTCGCTGCGCCGGATGACCCGGCACCTGGCCGATCCCGAGGTCGGCGCGGTCTCGGCGTACATCCGCGAGGGCAGCCGCGACCGCAACTACCTCACCAAGTTCGTCAGCGTGGAGTACGTCCTCTCGCAGCCCGCCGCGCGGCGCGCGCAGAACGTGCTCGGCGCCCAGGCCTGCCTCGCCGGCGGTGCGCAGCTGCACACCCGTGAGAACCTGCTGGCCATCGGCGGCCGGGTGGACACCTCCACCCTCGCCGAGGACACGATCACGACCTTCGAGACGCAGCTCCACGGCAAGAAAGTCGTGTTCGAGCCGCACGCGCACGTCCTGGCCGAGGAGCCGCGCGCGGTCGACGCGCTCTGGAAGCAGCGGCTGCGCTGGGCGCGCGGCAACGTCTCGGTCACGGCGCGCTACACCAAGGTCTGGTTCCGCCCGTCGAAGCTCCACCACCTCGGCGCGTGGACGTTCGGCATCGTCTGGTTCAGCCTGTGGCTGCTCCCGCTGATCATGATCACCTCGGCGATCGGGCTCGCCGGGCTGCTCTTCCTGCAGAACGAGCTGGCCGCGAACGTGTTCCGCGTCCTCTGGATCTCGGCGGCGCTCGCCTACCTGTTCGTGCTCATCCTCGGCTCGCTCACGGACGCGAAGACGAGTCGCAAGGAGCTCGGCCACATCCTGCTGTTCCCCGGCATCATCAACATGGTCGTGATGATCACGGCACTGTTCCCGCCGATCACCCTGGTCTGGCTGCCCGGCCTGTTCGGGATCACGCTGAGCGCCGAGGCGCTGTTCATCCTGACGCTCGCCATCTACATCTGGATCCCGTTCTCGATGGTCGTCGCCTGGCTCGCGCGGCGGTCCGAGCGCACCCGCGCGGGGCGCTGGCTGGCGCCGACGCTCATCTACCTGGCGGGATACGGGTCGCTGCTCTGCGCGATCACGTTCGACTCCTACCTCAAGGAGCTGGCGGGAGCCGAGGCACGCTGGGACAAGACCGAGAAGGTCGGGCGGGTCGCGGCGAGCTGACCCCGCGCCCGGATCGACGCGCGGTCAGTCGACCAGCGTCAGCTTGACCGGAACGTTGCCGCGCGTCGCGTTGGAGTACGGGCAGACGTGGTGCGCCTTCTCCATCGTCTCCTCCGCCGTCTCCCGGCCGAGACGCGGGATGTAGACGTCCAGCTCGACGGTGAGGCCGTAGCCGCCCGCGCCGTTGTCACCGATGCCCACGCTCGCCGAGACGGCGGAGTCGGAGGTGTCCAGCTTGTGCGCGCGGCCCACCGCGTGGATGGCGCTCAGGAAGCACGCCGCGAAGCCTGCGGCGAAGAGCTGCTCGGGGTTGGTGCCCTCGCCCGAGCCGCCGAGCTCGCGCGGCGGGCGGGTGTCCAGGTCGAGCAGGTCGTCCTCGCTGCGGACGTGGCCGTCGCGACCGCCTCCGGAGGCGTGCGCGATGGCGGTGTAGGCGATGTCCATGAGCACAGCCCAGTCGACGGGACTGAGCGTCCGCTGAGAGCGCGCCCAGGATCCTGATGTACATGGATCCGGTAGCGTTGCGTGCGATGAGAGTGCACGGCCTGACGCAGACCACCGAGACCCGCGACCTGACCGCCGAGGCGGACGACGCCGAGACCGCACGCGCGCTCGTGAAGGAGCAGGTGCCGGACGGGTTCGAGCTGCTGCGGGTGCACAACGCGATGCCCCGCGGCGGTCGTGTGATCGCGACCGCGGTCATCCGGGAGTCGGCGACGAAGCGCATCGAGGCCGACGGGGCCGACTATCCGGCCGCCCGCGACGCGCTGCGCGCCAAGGTGCCGGAGGGGCAGCGACTGCTCTCCATCGTCGTCGACGACTGAGGCGCGAACGGTCCGCGCATCAGCGGACCGTGAACTCCTGACCCGACGCGGCCTCCAGCAGCGGCCACAGTCGTGCCCCGGCGCGCGGAGACCGTGACGACCGCGTCGCCCGCCCGCTCGCCGGCGCGCCCTTCGTGAGCCCGGCCGGCCCGAGATAGCCGTCGGCGGTCAGCGTCGGGTCGAGCACGGCCCGCACCGGGACCCACGCGCCGTGGTCCTTGCCCTGCGTCCACGCCGCCTGGAGGTTGTCGGCGAACCGCTTGGCACGGCTCGGCTGGTTGACCCCGTGGACGCCTGGCGTGCGTCCTGAGGTCGAGTAGCCGGGATGGACGACCAGGCTCGTCACCCCGCTGCCCGCGGCGCGGAGCCTGCGCTCCAGCTCGAAACCGAACACCTGCGCGGCGATCTTCGAGCCCGAGTACGCGCGCCAGGAGGTGTACGACCGTTCGAGCTGGAGGTCGTCCAGCCGGAGCGTCCCCAGCCGGCTCGCGAGCGACCCGAGCGAGACGATCCGCGCGCCCTCGCTGCGCTCCAGGGCCGGCAACGCGCGCGCGACGAGACGGAAGTGGCCGAGCACGTTGGTGGAGAGGACCAGCTCGTTGCCGTAGCGGTCGGTGCGGCGCTCGCGCGGCGGGTGCACCATCCCCGCGTTGAGCACGAGGGCGTCCACCCGCTCGCGTTCGAGCAGGGCGTCGGCGAGCGCGTCGACGGAGGCGCGGTCCGTCACGTCGAGCGGCGTCGCCTCGACCCTGGCTCCGCGGACCCGCCGGCGGATCGCCGCGACGGCGGCCTCCGCGCGCTCCTGGTCCCGGCAGGCGAGCACCACCCGGGCGCCGGCCCTGGCGAGCTGCTCACCCGTGAAGTAGCCCACGCCGGCGTTGCCGCCGGTGATGACGACAGTCCGGTCGTGGGCGTCGGGGAGCTCCGCGGGGTCCCAGGTCACCGCCCTAGCGGCCGTTCTCGGAGGCGATGCGCTCGTGGTGGTGGATGACCTCCGCCACGATGAAGTTGAGGAACTTCTCCGCGAACGCGGGATCGAGGTGGCTCTCCTCGGCGAGCACCCTGAGGCGCTGGATCTGCTCGCGCTCGCGGTCGGGGTCGGCGGGCGGGAGGCCGTGCTCGGCCTTCAGAGCGCCGACCTGCTGGGTGAACTTGAACCGCTCGGCGAGCATGTGGATGACGGCCGCGTCGATGTTGTCGATGCTCTGCCGGATGCTCCGCAGCCGCTCCAGCGCCTGCACGGTCGACTCGTTCTCAGCCATGCTCCGACCCTACCGGGCGGAGGGTTGCGCGGACGACGACGGTCCTATTCCCCCGTCGCACCGCCCCGATACGGTGGATGCATGACCCAGACGCACCTCACCGCACCCCTGGACGAGCGCTCGACGGCCGACCTGGCGGAGGCCGGCCTCCGGCTCGCCCTGGTCGACCCGGCGGACACCGCCGCTCTCGACGCGTGGATCGTGGCGGACATGCGCGGCTTCCACGGGCGCCGGCCGTCCGCGGAGGTCCTGGAGGAGGCGCGGACGAGCTTCGGCGGGCGGCGCACGACCGCCGTCTACGACGAGGGCGTGAGCACGCCGGTCGGCACGGTCAACTCGTGGGTCGCACCGCTCACCGTCCCGGGCGGCGGCAGCCTGGACTCCTGGGCGATCAGCTCAGTCACGGTCGCGCCGACGCACCGCCGCCGGGGCGTCGCGACCGCGCTGCTCGGGGCGGAGCTGCGGACGGCGCACGCGCTCGGCGTCCCCGCCGCGATCCTCACCGTCTCGGAGTCCACGATCTACGGCCGGTGGGGCTTCGGGCCTGCGACCTTCGTGACCGGCTGGAGCGTGGACGCCAAGCGGGTCCGCTGGACCGGCGCCCCGACCCCTGGCCGGCTTTCGTTCACCACGCCGGACGAGTACCGCGAGACCGGCCGCGCCGTCCTCGCCGCGGCCATGACCTCCCGCCACGGCGAGATCGGCCTCGAACCGTACCTGGCAGACCGCCTCCTCGGCCCGCTGAAGGGCGACGACGACGCGGCGCGGTACCTCCTGGTGCGCTACGACTCCCCGGACGGGCGGCCGGAGGGCTTCGTCAGCTACGTGGTGCGCGGGGGTGAGGAGGACTTCTCCCGTCACGTCGTGGAGGTGAACTACCTGGCGGCCGCGACCGACGCCGCGCTCACCGCCCTCTGGCGCTACCTCCTCGAACTGGACCTCGTCGCCGAGGTGAAGGCCTGGACGCGCGGCGTGGACGAGCCGGTGCAGCTGCTCGTGCAGGACATCCGCGGCGCCCGCATCACGAGCGTCCAGGACCACCTCTGGGTGCGCATCCTCGACGTCCCGGCGACGCTCACCGCCCGCCGCTACGAGAGCGACGGCGACCTCGTGCTGGAGGTGACCGATGGGCTCGGCTTCGCCGCCGGGCGCTACCGGCTGATCGTGGAGGACGGCGAGGCGCGCGTGGAGTCGACCGCCGAGGCCCCGGACGTCACCCTGCCGGTCGAGGCGCTCGGCAGCGTCTACCTCGGGCACGACCTGGCGCGCGGGCTGGCGCTGGCGGGACGCCTCCACGGGGATGCGGAGGCGCTCGACCGGCTGTTCCGGACGGCGGTTCCGCCCCGGCTCAGTACGTGGTTCTGAGGGGTGGAGGGCGGAATAGTGGGTCGGTTATTCCGGGTTGTGGGGTGAAAACCGGAATAAGGACTCGCTTATTCCGGGTTGTGGTGCTTGAATCGGAATAAGGGAGGCGCTATTCCGGATTGGGGGCCGCCATGAGCGATGCGAGCGATTGGGCTCCGCACGGTCTCGAGACCGTTCCGTGGCGAAGCAGGAGCGGACGCGGCTCGCGCGCAGACCGGACCCTCGCGTCCGTCGATGCGACCATCCCGCCGTTCATCGCCGACCGGGTGTACGCCGGTGACCCGTCCGTCCAGGTCGCGCAGGAGTCCGCCATCCGCGCCCTCGCCGCGCTCGACGCCGACACCGGCCCGGGAGCCGGCGCGATCTCCGCGTTCCTGATCCGCACCGAGTCGATCGCCTCCTCCAAGATCGAGCACATCGAGGCCACACCGGAGGACTTCGCCCGCGCGCTCGCCGGCGTGCGGGCGAACACGAGCGCCACCGCGATGGTCTCGGCGTCGCGCGCCATCACGCGGATGGTCACCGAAGCCGGAACCACGGGACGGATCACGCTCGAGTCGATGCTCGACGCACACCGGACACTGCTCGCCGACGATCCGAGCGAGGCGCACTACGCCGGCCGGGTCCGCGACATGCAGAACTGGATCGGCGGCAGCGACTTCTCGCCGATCGGCGCCGATCACGTCCCACCCATCCCTGAGCGCGTCCTCCCGCTTCTCCACGACCTCCTCGCCTTCGCCAACCGCGACGACATCCCCGTCATCGGGCAGGCCGCGATCGCCCACGCGCAGTTCGAGTCGATCCACCCGTTCACCGACGGAAACGGGCGCATCGGCCGCGCCCTGATCGGTGCGATCTATCGGCGCCGGGGGATGACGTCCATCACGACGCCGCCGATCGCCTCTGCTCTCGCCGCCGACCAGGACGGCTACTTCGACCTCCTGACCGAGTACCGCCGCGGGGTGGCGACGCCGATCGTCCGCGAGCTGGCCGACGCCACCAGGATCGCGGCGGAGGAGGCGCTGGAGTCCGTGCGCGTCATCCGCGCGCTCCCCGGCGAGTGGGCGGCAGCGCTCTCCCCCCGTCCAGGCAGCGCCCTGGCGGCGATCGTCGACGGCCTGCTCGACACCCCGGTGTTCGACGCCGAGTCGGTCGAGGCCCGGATCGGGCGTTCGACGTCCGCGACCTACGAGGCGCTCGAGCGGGTGGAGAACGCCGGGATCACGCTCCGCATCACGAACCGCCAGCGCAACCGCGTCTGGGCCGTCACCACCATCATCGACGAGCTCGGATCGCTCGACTGGCGGATCGCCGCGCGGGCACGCCGCCGAAGCGACCCGGAGCTCCAGGCGCTGCTCGGCGCCTGACCGAACGGCGCTCCTAGTCCACCAGGTCGTGCCGCACGACGATCTCGTCGCGGGCCGGGCCGACGCCGATCGCCGAGATGCGGGCGCCGGAGATGGCCTCCAGGGCGAGCACGTAGTCCTGCGCGTTCTTCGGGAGATCGTCGAACGTGCGGGCGCCGCTGATGTCCTCAGTCCACCCGGGGAACTCCTCGTAGATCGGCGTTGCGTGGTGGAAGTCGGTCTGCGAGGACGGGACCTCGTCGTGGCGCACGCCGTCGACGTCGTAGGCGACGCAGACCGGGATGCGCTCGATGCCGGTGAGGGTGTCGAGCTTGGTGAGGACGAAGTCCGTGACGCCGTTGATGCGGGCCGTGTAGCGCGCGACGGGCGCGTCGTACCAGCCGGTGCGGCGCGGCCGGCCGGTGGTGGTGCCGAACTCGAAGCCGCGCTCGCGGAGGAACTCGCCCCACTCGTCGAACAGCTCGGTCGGGAACGGGCCCGCGCCGACGCGCGTCGTGTACGCCTTCACGATGCCGATGACGCGGTCGATGCGGTTCGGGCCGATGCCCGAGCCGGTCGCGGCGCCGCCGGACGTCGAGCTGGAGGAGGTGACGAACGGGTAGGTGCCGTGGTCGACGTCCAGCATGGTGGCCTGGCCGCCCTCGAAGAGCACGTACTTGCCGTCCTCCAGCGCCTGGTGCAGCAGCAGGGAGGAGTCGACCACCATCGGGCGCAGGCGCTCGGCGTAGCTCAGCAGCTCCTCGACCACCTCGTCCACGCCGATGGCGCGGCGGTTGTAGACCTTCACCAGCAGGTGGTTCTTCTGGTCGAGGGCGCCCTCCACCTTCTGCCGCAGGATGTTCTCGTCGAAGAGGTCCTGGATGCGGATGCCGACCCGGTTGATCTTGTCGGCGTAGGTCGGCCCGATGCCGCGGCCGGTCGTGCCGATCTGGCGCTTGCCGAGGAAGCGCTCCGTCACCTTGTCGATGGTGCGGTGGTACTGCGTGATCACGTGCGCGTTGGAGCTGACCTTGAGGCGGGACACGTCGACTCCGCGCGCGATCAGCCCGTCGAGCTCCTGGAACAGCACCTCGAGGTCCACGACGACGCCGTTGGCGATGACGGGCGTGACGCCCTCGGTCAGGATGCCGGACGGCAGCAGGTGCAGCGCGTACTTCTCGTTGCCGACGACGACCGTGTGGCCGGCGTTGTTGCCGCCGTTGAACTTGACGACGTAGTCGATGCGGCTGCCGAGCAGGTCGGTGGCTTTGCCTTTGCCTTCGTCGCCCCACTGGGCGCCGATGATCACGATCGCGGGCACGTTTCGTCCTCTCGATTGTCGGGAGTGCGTCGGCGCCTCGCGGACGACCGTCGCACTCGATCCTATCGCGACGGGTTTCAGGGGCCGCCGAGGGGCACGTAAACGCCCTCAACCCCCCGGGTTTTTGGGGGGTGGGTGGCCCCCCGGCGGGGAGAGGCAGGGGGAGAGGGGGCGTTTGGGGGGGGGGTGGGGAGGGCTACAATTTCGCCCGGGTTTTCGGGGCCCGCGGTGGGCCACCAAACCCCCAAACACCCGGTGTTTTAGGGGCGTTTGCGTGCCCCTCGGCGGGATCTCGGCAGGAGAAGACGGGCATTGTCGGGGAGCTGAGGGAAGCTCTACATTGGCCCCGATGTCGTCGCTCCTGTACCTGCTGGGCCGCGCCGCCTTCCGGGCGCGCAGACGCGTGCTGGTCATCTGGCTCGCTGCGCTCGTGCTGCTGCTCGGAGGCGCGGCGCTCCTGAGCAACGGGACCGACAACACCTTCAGCATCCCCGGCACCGAGTCGCAGGAGGCGCAGGACGCGCTCGCCCGCACCTTCCCGCAGGTCAGCGGCACCTCCGCGCAGCTCGTCGCGGTCGCGCCGAAGGGGACGGACGTGCACGATCCGGCGTTCCAGTCCGCGGTGGAGTCGTCGGCGGCGGCGATCGCGAAGATCCCGCAGGTCACGTCCGCGGCCTCCCCGTACAGCGGGCCGTCGACGGGCAACATCGCCGCGGACGGGTCGGCCGTCATCGTGCCCGTCCAGCTCTCTGTCGCGCAGACCGCGGTGCTGCCGTCGACATCCGCGGCGATCCAGAAGGCGGGCAGCGACCTGGAGGCCGCGCTCCCGAAAGGGTCGCAGGTCGCGGTCGGCGGCCAGCTCTTCTCGCAGACGGTCGCCGGGATCAGCGTCACGGAGCTGCTCGGGATCGTCGTCGCCTTCGCGGTGCTGATCGCCACGTTCGCGTCGGTGATCGCGGCGAGCCTCCCGCTCATCACGGCGCTGCTCGGAGCCGGGCTCTCGCTGTCGCTGATCTTCGCGGCGACGCACTGGTTGACCATCGCCTCGACGACGCCGCTGCTGGCGCTCATGCTCGGACTGGCGGTCGGGATCGACTACGCGCTGTTCATCATCTCCCGGCACCAGGAGCAGCTCAAACACGGGATGACGCCGGAGGAGTCCGCCGCGCGCGCCGTCGCGACGGGCGGGTCGGCGGTGGTGTTCGCGGCGGTCACGGTGATCATCGCGCTGGTGGGGCTGAGCGTGGCGGGGATCCCGTTCCTCACGACGATGGGGGTGGCGGCGGCGCTCGCGGTGACGATCGCGGTGCTGATCTCGATGACGTTGACGCCGGCTCTGCTCGGGTTCGCGGGGATGCGGGTGGTGCCGAAGGGGTATCGAGTGGAGCCCGCGGCGAAAGGCGCGGCCGAGGAGGCGAGCGCGGAAGGCGATAGCGCCGAGGGGACGGGTGACGCGCTCGACGCCGACGCCGACGCCGACGCCGACGATGCACTCAGTGATGACGCACCACCGGATGAGGCGCCACCGCCACCGCCACCTCCACCACCACCGCCTCCCAAGCCCGTCACCCACCCCGTCGCCGGCTTCTGGGTGCGCCTGGTCACGCGCATCCCGATCCTGACCGTGGTGCTCGTCGTCGTCCTGCTCGGCCTGATCGCCCTCCCGGCGGCCACCCTGCGGCTCGCGCTCCCCGACGCCGGTTCGCTCGACGAGCACGAGCCCGCCCGGATCGCCTACGACCTGATCGGCGAGCACTTCGGCCCGGGCTACAACGGCCCGCTCATCGCCACCGGCTCCGTCATCGGCAGCACCGATCCGGTCGGGCTGATGAACGATCTGGGCGCGGAGCTGAAGACGGTTCCGGGGGTCGCGGCGGTCCCGCTCTCCACCCCGAACGAGCCCGGGGACACGGGCATCGCGCAGGTGGTCCCGACCGGCGCTCCCGATTCCGCAGCGACGCAGGAGCTCGTGGCGAAGCTCCGGTCGATGCACGACCACTTCCAGCGCGAGTACGGGATCGACCTCTCCATCACCGGATACACGGCCGCGGGGATCGACATCTCCGCCCGGCTCGGCGGGGCGCTGCTGCCGTTCGCCCTCCTCGTCGTCGGGCTGTCGCTCGTGCTGCTGGCGATCGTGTTCCGGTCGATCGTGGTGCCCGTGACGGCCGCGCTCGGTTACCTGCTCAGCATCGGCGCGGCCTTCGGCGTGACCAGCCTGGTGTTCATGAGCGGCTGGCTCGCGGGGCTGCTGGGGGTCGCGCACATCGGCTCGGTGATCAGCTTCATGCCGATCATCGTGATGGGCGTGCTGTTCGGGCTGGCGATGGACTACGAGGTGTTCCTGGCGAGCCGGATGCGGGAGGAGCACATCCTCGGCGCAGACACGAAGGACTCCGTGCACAAGGGCTTCCAGGGGTCGGCGAAGGTGGTCACAGCCGCGGCGGTCATCATGTTCGCGGTGTTCGCGGCGTTCATCCCCGGCGGTGACGCGCAGATCCAGCCGATCGCGCTCGGCCTCGCGGTCGGGGTCGCGGTGGACGCGTTCGTCGTGCGGATGACGCTCATCCCGGCCGTGCTGGTGCTGTTCGGGAGGGCGACCTGGTGGATGCCGCGCTCGTGGGACCGCGCGCTGCCGGTGCTCGACATCGAGGGCGAGGGCGTGCAAGCGGAGCTCGACGCGGCCGGGTGGCCCGAGCCGGGAACGGTCTACGCGCTGGCGGCGGACGGCGCCCGAGCCGGAGGGTCGGGTGCGCTCGACGCGCTGGTCCCGCCGGGCGGGGCGATCGTGGTCACCGGGCCGGGGCACACGGCACTCGCGCTGGCGATCGCGGGACGCGCGCCGCTGACGGCGGGACGGATGAAGGTGGACGGGCTGCTCCTGCCGGTGCGGCGGTCGTCGGTGCGGGCGCGGGCCGGGGTCGCGCGGCTGGACCGGGCGGCGGACCCGGTCGCGGCGGTGCGGGATGCGTCGGAGGGCCGGCCGGCGGTGGTCGTGGTGGATGGGGCGGAGACCGTGGTCGGGGAGGCGCGGCGCCGGCTCGCGGTGGAGTTGCAGCGGGTGGCGGACGCGGGGGCCGCGGTGGTGCTGGCGGCGACGGCGCCGGAGGGGGTCGCGGACGTGCTGCCCGTCGAGGCCCGCGGCGGCCATTCTCCCGATGCAGTCGCGCCAGACGACGAAGCGCCCTCCACACACCCCGACCCCGCCCATCCCCGCCACGCCCAGCCCAAGGCCGAGCCCCAGCCCCAGTCCCCCACCCCCGACGAGCGCGGCGACGACGCCACGCTCGACTCGCACCTTCCCTCCTGACGGGAGCGCACCATGACCGATCCATCCGCCGGCCGGGCGCCGTTCGGCGCGCGCGCCGGAACCGAGCGCACGCGCGTGATCACGCTGGTCGGGCTCGCCCTCGCGCCGTTACTGGTTGTAGCCGTGCTCGGCTGGGGGCTGTTCTCGCCCGTCCAGCACCTCGACCGGGTGACCGCAGCCGTGGTCAACGACGACACCCCGGTGACCCAGAACGGCAAGACCATCCCGCTCGGGCGGCAGTTCGCCGGGTCGCTCATCGCGGGAACCTCCACGGTCTCCGCCTCCGGGAGCACGAGCCCGACCGAGGCGCCGCCGTCCACCGACTCCACGAACTTCACCTGGGTGCTGACCAACGACAAGGACGCGGCCTCCGGGCTGGCGAGCGGTCAGTACGCGGCGGTGCTCACCATCCCGTCGTCGTTCTCGGCGGACGCGACCTCGATCGGGGGCGCCGCGGCGAGCGCGAAGCAGGCGAAGGTGACCGTGCAGACCAGTCCGGCGTCGGCGCTGGTCGACCCCGCCCTGTCCGCGGCGGTCACGCAGGCGGCGACGGCCGCGCTCGACCGGCAGCTCACCATCCAGTACCTCCAGAACGTGTACGCGGGCTTCAACACGATCGACCAGCAGATCGGGTCGGCGGCATCGGGTGCGGCCTCCCTCTCATCCGGTGCGGCCACGCTGGCGCAGGGCACGCAGTCGCTGGCGAGCGGGGCCGCCACCCTCGCGTCCGGCACCCAGTCGCTGGATGCGGGCGCCCAGTCGCTCTCAGCGGGGCTCGACACCCTGAGCGCCAAGACCCAGCCGCTGCCGGCGCAGACGCAGCAGCTCGCGGCAGGGTCCGCGGCGCTCGCGGGCGCGGCGGACCAGGCGTCGGCGGGTGTGGGCTCCGCGACGAACCAGTTCGCACAGGTGGTCGCGCAGCTCTGCGCGACGGGTCCGGCTGTCCTGTGCACGCGGGCGACGGCCGCCCTCGGCACGCTGCAGCAGGCGAACAGCGGGGTGTCGGCCTTCGCCCAGGGCTCGAACGCGGTCGCCTCCGGCAATGCGGCCCTGGCGGGTGCGATGCCCGCGGTCGTCGGCGGGATCGACGCCTCGGCGTCGGGCGCGTCGCAGGTCGCCTCCGGCGCCGCGCAGACGGCCTCCGGCGCGGCGTCGGTGAGCTCGGGCGCCGCGTCCGCCGCGACCGGCGCGAACCAGACGGCGCAGGGCGCGGCCCAGCTCGCCTCCGGCCTGGCGCAGGCGACCCAGTCCATCCCGACCTACAGCGACAGCGACATGACGACGCTGTCCGCAGTCGCCGCGCAGCCGGTGGTCGCGGTCCAGAAGGCTCCGCCGACGGGAGTCGGGACGCTGCCCCTCTATGCGGTCCTCGCGCTCTGGCTCGGCGGGATGGCGACCGCGCTCGGCCGGCGGGCCGTGCCGTCCCGGATGCTGCTCACGACGACACCCTCTGCGTGGATCGCACTGCGGTCGTCCGGGATCGTGGCGCTGATCGGGGCGGCGCAGGGCGTCGTGGTCGCGGGCGCCGTGCAGTTCGGGCTCGGACTGCGGCCGGACGTGTGGCTCGGTTTCGCGCTGGCGGCGGCCTTCGTCGGGGCGGTGTTCGGCGTGCTCAACCAGGCGCTGGCGGCGGCGTTCGGGGGTGTCGGCCGCCTGGTGGCCCTGGTCGTGGGGATCGTGGCGCTGACCGCGGGGCTGTCGTCTACCGTGCCGGCGGCGCTGACGTCGCTCGCGGCCTCCCTGCCGACCGCGCCGGCGCTCGCGATGCTGCGCGCGGCGGCGAACGGGGACGTGGGTGGGGCGTTCGGCGCGTCCGGGCCGCTGCTCGTCTACGCGGTCGGGGCACTCGCGCTGACGCTGGCGGCCGTCGCGGCGCGGCGCAGCGTGCGGGTGCCGAGGGTCGCGGGAGGGAGGGCGGTCGCGGCCTGATCGCTTAAGTTGCACACTAGTGTGCAAGAAGAGTACGATCGTCGTATGCCCACCACCTCTCCGCCCGACCCCGGCGCGCCCACCCGCGCGCCACGCCGCGACGCGGCCGCGAACCGGGAGGCCCTCCTGGTCGCCGCCGCGGCCGCCCTCAACGAGGACATCGACGCCTCCCTCGAGGCCATCGCCGCCCGTGCGGGGCTCAGCCGACGCGCGGTCTACGGCCACTTCGCCAACCGCGACGAGCTGCTGATCGACGTCTTCACGCGCGGCGCCGCCCGCCTGGCCGCGCTGCTCGACCCGGTGTCGCATCCCGACGCCCGGGTCGAGATCGCGCTGTTCGGCGCGACGCTCTGGGACGAGGTGGAGCACATCCGGGTCAGCGCCGCCCTCGCCGTGCGCGGGCCGCACCGGGAGCTGGTCGGCAGCGCGCTCGACCCGGCCCGCGAGCGGCTGCGCGAGACGGTAAGCCGCGGGATGGCGGACGGCACCATCCGCGCCGACTTGGACGGGGAGACGGTGACGCGGCTCATCGAGCACGCGGCCGTGTCCGTGCTGGACGAGGCGACGCGTGCGAAGCTCTCCGACCGCGACGGGCACCGGCTCGTCATCCTGGCCGCGCTGTCCGCCGCCGGGATGGGCTGGCGGGAGGCCGGAGAACTGCTGGCCGGGACGCCGGAGCTGGCGTTCGACGCCGTGCAGGGGACGGCGCAGACCACCACGGAGGGGACCACCCGATGAAGATCACCCTCGACTCCGTCGCCAAGGGCCCGCGCGACGCCGCCCTCCCCGCGACCTCCGTCACCTTCGAGACCGGCCGGGCCACGCTGTCCCGCGCCGAGACAGAGCAGCGGCCGACCGTGCTCGGACTGATCGCGTCCGGGCGGATGCGACCCGACTCCGGAACGGTCACGATCGACGGCCGCGCCGACTTCGGCGCCCTGCGCCGGCGCATCGCGCTGGTCGACGCCCCCGACGTCTGCGAGCCCGCCCCCGACGTGACCGCGGCCGGGATCGTCGCCGAGGAGCTGATGTTCGCCGGCCTCGCCTCCCACCCGCTCGCCGTGCGCCGCCGGCTGGCCGAGCTGGGCGCCGCCGAGTACGCGCGCTATGCGATCGGGACCGTCCCGCCGACCGTGCGCATCCGCCTCCTCACCGAGCTGGCGCTGCTGCGGACGGGCGTGGAGGGCGTCGTGATCGTCTCCCCCGACCGCCACGGCGGCGACCCCGTGGAGTGGTGGCGGTTCGCGCGCGAGCTCGCCGGGCGCGGCATCGCGGTGCTCGTCGTCGCGGGCGACGCCTCCGCCGCGGCCATCGCGGCGTCCGCGCTCGTGTCGCGGCAGTTCACCGGCGACGCCGCTGGCTACGCAGCCGCCGACGCCGAACCTCAGACCTTTGACGAAGACCCCGGCCGGGACGACACCGATGAACTCCCCGACCTGATCGAGACCGAGCCGTCCGTGGAGAACGCATGAAGATCCGCATCCCCCAGATGATCGCGGCGGAGTTCCGCCGCCTGACCGCCAGCCCGATGTCCATCGTCGCCCTCATCGCGCTGATGTGCGTCCCGGTGCTCTACGGCGGCCTCTACCTCTGGGCCAACCAGAACCCGTACGCGAACCTCGACCGCATCCCGGCGGCGATCGTCGTGGACGACACCGGCACGACCGTCGACGGCAAGACGGTGAACTACGGCAGCCAGGTCGCCGACCAGCTCATCGCGGACGGCTCGTTCCAGTGGCACCGGGTCGCCTCCGGCTCGGCGGCGACGGGAGTGGACGACTCGAAGTACGACTTCAGCATCACCTTCCCGTCCGACTTCTCTGCGGCGCTCGCCTCGGCCTCCGGCACCACGCCGCAGCGCGCGATCGTCACGCTGACGACCAACGACACCAACAGCTACCTCGCGTCGACGATCGGGACGCAGGCCGCCGAGAAGATCCGCACCTCCATCGTCAAGCAGGTGAACCAGGAGGCCGCCCAGCGGTTCCTGCTCGGCCTCGCCGATATCCGCTCCAGCCTGGTGACCGCGCAGGACGGTGCCGCCCAGCTCGTGGACGGCAGCGCGAGCGCTCAGAGCGGCGCCTCGCAGCTCGCCGACGGGACCGCCCAGCTCGCCGGGGGCTCGCAGACGCTCGCGAGCAAGCTCGGCGACCTCTCCTCCGGGGCGGCGCAGGTGCGCGACGGCGCGGCGCAGGTCAGCGCGGGCGCCGCGAAGGTCTCGGCGGGCAACGACCAGCTCGCGGCGAAGGCGACCCAAGCCGGCCAGGCCGCGGCGCAGCTCGCGGTCCAGGCGCCCGCCGCGGGGCAGCAACTCATCGCCCAGCTCCAGGCGTCGCACGTCGACCCGGCCGTGATCGCGCAAGTGGAGGCCGGCCTCAGCGGCATCGACCAGAAGGTCCAGGCCGGCAACACCCAGATCCAATCGGCCGTCGGCCAGGTGAACCAGCTCGCCGCGGGCTCCGACCAGGTCGCGGCGGGGGCGGCGCAGGTGTCGTCCGGGGCGTCGCAGGTGGCCGACGGGGCGTCCCAGGCGCAGGCCGGCGCCGCTCAGCTCGCGAGCGGCGCCTCCGCGGCGGCGACCGGCTCGGCGCAGCTCCGGGACGGGCTCACGACTCTGCACGACGGCACGACCCAGCTCCACGACGGACTCACGAAGGGCGTCGCGCAGATCCCGGACAACTCCCCCGCCCTGCAGAAGAAGCAGGCGACCACGATCGCCGACCCGGTGAACCTGAAGAACGACTCGGTCACCTCGGCCGGAACCTACGGCGCGGGCCTGGCGCCGTTCTTCGTCGCGCTCGCGGGCTGGATCGGCATCTACGCGCTGTTCCTGATCATCAAGCCGGTGTCCCGGCGGGCGATCACCGCCCTCCACTCGCCGGTGAAGATCACGCTCGCGGGCTGGCTCACGCCGGGCCTGCTCGGCGCGGTCCAGATGATCGGGCTGTTCGCGATCGTCTCGGGAGCGCTCGGCTTCGGCATCCACAACCCGCTCGGGATGTTCGGGATGATGGCGTTGGCGTCGGTGACGTTCGCGGCGATCATCCTCGCGCTCAACGTCTGGCTGGGCAGTGTCGGGCAGTTCCTCGGGCTCGTCCTCATGGTGCTGCAGCTCGTCACCGCGGGAGGCACGTTCCCGTGGCAGACACTGCCCGGGCCGCTCGCGGCGCTCCACCACGTGCTGCCGATGTCGTATGCCGTGGACGGCATACGCCAGCTCATGTACGGCGGCAACCCCGCGACGGCGTGGGCGGACGCGAGCGTGCTCGCGGTGTGGATGCTGGTCGCGCTGCTGGTGTCGGCGATCGGGGTGACGCGGATGACGCACTTCCGGACGCTGCGGGACCTGCGGCCGTCGCTGATCGGCTGAGGCGCGCCGCGGCGGGGCGCCTGCGCGAGGCGTCGGCGCCCGGCGCTAGGGTGGGCGGCGTGACCGACCGACTCCGGATCCTCCACCTCAGCGACACCCACCTCTACGGCGACGGCCGTCTCCAGTACGGGCTGGTCGACACGCGCGCCGCGCTCGACCGCGTGCTCGCTCGCGCCGGCGAGCTGGAGGCCGTCGACCTGGTGGTGGTGTCCGGCGACCTGTCCGACGACGGGAGCGCGGCGTCGTATCGGCTGCTGCGGGGGCGGCTCGAGCCGTGGGCCGCTGAGCGCGGAGCGG
Organism: Leifsonia sp. NPDC056665; assembly: GCF_042791795.1. Taxonomy (NCBI): domain Bacteria; kingdom Bacillati; phylum Actinomycetota; class Actinomycetes; order Micrococcales; family Microbacteriaceae; genus Leifsonia; species Leifsonia sp. NPDC056665. The sequence goes on along the minus strand of NZ_JBHTXK010000003.1, from coordinate 96,843 downwards.
CGGTCGCCTACGCGATGGGGAACCACGACCTCCCTGACGCCTTCGAGCAGGTGCTCGGGGAGCGCGAACGGGTCTTCTCTGTCCAAGGCTTCCGGGTGGTGACCGTCGACACGACCGTCGCCCGGGCCGGGTACGGACTCGTCGGCGAGGAGCGGCTCGCGCGGCTTCGGAGGGTTCTCGCCGAGCCGAGCGCGAACGGGACGGTCGTGGTGCTGCACCATCCGCCGGTCCCGCCGACGACGGGGCTGTTCGAGACGCTGCGGCTGATCGACCCCGACCCGCTTCTCGACCTCTGCTCGACGGGGGATGTGCGGCTGATCCTGGTCGGCCACTACCATCACGCGCTCGTCACCTCGGCGGGCGTCGGCGGCATCCCGGTGGTCGTGGCGCCGGCCGTCGCCAACACGACGGACGTGCTCTGGCCGCCGCCGCGGGAGCGCGCCGAGCGCGGGGCCGGGTTCGCGCTGGTGGAGCTGTCCGGCGACGGCACGGTACGTGCCCAGTTCGTGCGCGCGCCCGCCGCCGGTGACGGCGAGACGGTCTATGACCTCGACGCGGATGCGATCGCGCGGATCGCGGCCGACGCCGGCTGGAAGGGCGAGGCATGAGCGGCGGCGCGGGCTACTCGGGGACGCCGCTCTGGAAGAAGCTCGGGCTCAAGCCGGGGATGCGCGCGCAGCTCCTGCACGCCGACCCGGGCTGGGCGGTGCCCGTGGAGGACGGGCCGGTGGACGTGGAGTGGCTCGCGGAGGGCTCCGCCGAGCCGGCTGGGCTGATCGTCGCGTTCTACCGGGAGGCGGCCGACTACGTCGCCGAGCTCGACGCGCTGGCGCCGCGCATCCACCCGGCCGGGATGATCTGGGCGGCCTGGCCGCGGAAGGCTGCCGGCCACGTCAGCGACATCGACGAGAACCTCATCCGCGACACCGCGCTCGCCCGCGGCCTCGTGGACGTCAAAGTCGCCGCGATCTCCACCGACTGGTCCGCCCTCAAACTCGTCCACCGCCGCACCAACCGCTGACCCCCGCAATCTCTCCCGGAGTTGTGTACGCTCCGGCCCGGCGTGTTGCGTGCACAACTCCGGAACTGATGGGTGGTCAGGCGAAGGGGACGTGCTGGAGGACCCAGGCGTGCATGGCGACGGCGGCCGCGGCCGACGCGTTGATGGAGCGGGTGGAGCCGAACTGGGAGATCTCGACCACGACGTCGGCGGCCTCCAGGGCGGCGTCGGACAGGCCGGGGCCCTCCTGACCGAACAGCAGTACGCACTCGCGCGGCAGCGCGTACGTCTCGATCAGCACCGAGCCCGGCACGTTGTCGACGGCCACGATCGGGAGGCCGGTCTCCCGCGCCCAGCCGACGAACGCCGCCACGTCGTCGTGGTGGACGACGTGCTGGTAGCGGTCGGTGACCATCGCGCCGCGCTTGTTCCAGCGGCGCCGGCCGATGATGTGCACCGTGTCCGCCGCGAACGCGTTGGCGCTGCGCACGATCGAGCCGATGTTCATGTCGTGCTGCCAGTTCTCGATCGCCACATGGAACGGGTGCCGGTGCTCGTCCAGGTCGGCGACCACGGCCTCCATCCGCCAGTAGCGGTAGCGGTCGATCACGTTGCGGGTGTCGCCGTGACGCAGCAGCTCGGGGTCGTAGCGGTCGTCGTCCGGCCACTCGCCGGGCCAGGGGCCGACGCCGTGCGTGGTCAGCTCGGCGGACGGCGGCAGGTCGCCGGGCTGCGGCATCTCGGGACTCACCGACTCAGCGTAACGGGAGCAGCATCGCGGGGTCCCTTCAGGGGCCGGAAACCCTCCCGCAACCCCCGGGCAATATGCTGGGGACGTCACTTCACCATCGGAAGGGGTCCTGCGTGGCGCGACGCGACGAGATCGAATGCTGGCTGACCGACATGGACGGCGTCCTCGTCCACGAGAACTCCGCGCTCCCCGGAGCGTCCGCGCTGATCCAGCAGTGGCGCGACCAGGGCACGCCCTTCCTGGTGCTCACCAACAACTCGATCTACACCCCGCGCGACCTCGCGGCCCGGCTGCGCGCCTCCGGCCTCGACGTGCCGGAGGAGTCGATCTGGACCTCCGCGCTGGCGACGGCCGACTTCCTGAAGTCGCAGAAGCCGGGAGGCAGCGCCTACGTCATCGGCGAGGCCGGGCTCACGACCGCCCTGCACGAGGCGGGCTTCATCATGACCGACACGAACCCGGACTACGTGGTCGTCGGCGAGACCCGCAGCTACTCGTTCGACGCGATCACGAAGGCCGTCCGCCTGATCGGCGCCGGGGCACGCTTCATCGCGACCAACCCGGACGCCACCGGCCCCAGCGCCGAGGGTCCGCTTCCGGCGACGGGCGCGGTTACGGCGATGATCACCAAGGCGACCGGCGGCATGGAGCCGTACGTGGTGGGCAAGCCCAACCCGATGATGTTCCGCTCGGCGCTCAACCGCATCGGCGCGCACTCCGAGAACACCGCGATGATCGGCGACCGGATGGACACGGACGTCGTCGCGGGCATCGAGGCCGGCCTCCACACGATCCTGGTGCTGACCGGGATCAGCGACCAGGCCGAGATCGACCGCTACCCGTTCCGTCCGGACGAGATCCTGTCCGGGGTGAAGGAGCTGGTCGAGGCCGTTCCGGTCGAGACGGACCTCTGAGTCCGCGCGCCGGTCAGCCGGTCGGGCCCGGTCCCGCCACCGAGGACGTCAACGGCTGGCCGCTGGAGCGGTTCGCGAAGCAGTAGTAGGACCGCTGTCCGCTCGTCCACTGCGCCTCGGTCGCCGGGAACGCGCCCTGGACCTGGAGGTCGGGGTACGCGGCGGCGGCGCTCAGGTCGACCACACCTGAGGCCGTGCACAGCGTGTTGATCTGCTGCGCGAGCGCGTCGGCGCCCGGGTAGGGCGCTGCCGGGTCGGCGGAGACGAGGTTCGTGTAGACGAGCTGCGCGGAGTGCGCGGCCGTGCAGTCCACGACGGTGAAGGTCTCCGCCCACGGGTTCGTGTACGGCTGGACGCACTCGCCGCCGCCGAGCGTGTTCCACGCGTGGGTGCCGGGCCCGACCGCCGCCGCGGGCTTCGGGCTGACCGTGGGGGTCGGCGTGGGCGTCGGCGTCGGGGTCCTCGACGGTGTCGTGGACGACGAGGCCTTCGGGGCGGCGGCGGACGCGCCGAACAGCGACGGGAGGCGCGTGCCGAGCGCGAACAGGCCGACCAGGACGAGCAGGACCGCGAGGACGCCGAGGATGAGGAAGAGGCGGCGGTTGGTGGGCGGGTGCGCGGAGGACGGCGGGGCGGGGGGTGTGGAGGTTGGAGGTGCGGGGGTGGTGGAGGTGGTGGGGGAGATCCAGGGGGCCGGGGTGGCAGCGGCGGCCGAATCGGCTGCCGACGCCGGCTGCGCGTCACTGGGTGGCGGAGTCGTGTCGCGGGCTGCCGCGGCGGCGTCGAACGCGACGGTCGGCGTGTCCAAGGCGTCGAAGGCCACGGTCGGGGTCAGAAGGGCGTCGAATCCGCCCGTCCCGGAGCCGACCTGCGGACCCTCCAGCCCGGCCGACGGCTCGTCGAACGCGAACCCTGCGGAGTCCTCCGACTCGGGGGTGGCGTGATGGGCTGCGGCTTCGTGCCGCGGGAGCGCGTCGGACTCCGGCTGAGCGTCCTGCTCCTGCTCGGCCGCGAGCTCGGGGAAGAGGATGGCGTCGATCCCCAGGGCGGCCGCGGGGAGCAGCGGTTCGGCGCCCGGCGTCGGCGCCTGGTCGGCCTGCAGCGGGGGCTCGCCTGATGGAACTGCCGCGCCGTGCCCGACCGGCTCGGCGGATGACGGCTCGACGCGCGCGGTGGGCTCGCCGAAGGGCGCCTGATCGACTGGCGCCGGCAGACCCTGGCCGGCTTCGGCGGCCGGGCGCTGGGCGTGATCGGCCTCCTCGTCGTGGGAGTCGTCGGGCTCCTCGCCGATGCCGAAGTCACCGAAGAGCGCGGCGATGCCGTCCTGCTCCTCGTCCGGCTCGTGGGCGGCGTCAGACGCGGGAAGGTCGGTCGCCCGCTCCGGTGTCGAGTCGGCGAGCGGCGCAAAGACATCCGGTCCGGCAGCGGAGGCCGCGGCGAGCGCCTCCGCGTCGAACGGACTGGTCGCGGGAGACGGCGGCGCGCCGAGGACCGCCTCGGTCTGGGCGGCCCCGTCGAACGCGGCCGGCGCGACGCCCGGTTCACTGAGGGGAGTCGGAGTCGGAGCGGCATCGTGGCCGTCGCCGGCACCTCCGACCGCCGACCACGCTGCTGCCTGCGCCTCCGCCGCGGCCCGCGCTGCCGCGGCCTGCTCCTCGGCGCGGGCACGCTGGTAGGCCTCCGCCTGTGCCTGGGCTTCGGCTCTTGCCTGCGCCTGCGCCTCAGCTTGCGCCTGGGCCTCCGCCTGGGCTTCGGCCTGGGCCTGGGCTTCGGCCTGGGCCTGCGCTATCGCCTGCGCCTGGGCATCGGCTTTGGCCTGCTCCTCCGCTTGGGCTCCCTCATCGGCGTCAGCCTGCGCCTGGGCGTCGGCTTCGGCCTGGAGTGCGTCCTTGCGGGTCAGCGGGGCGGCCTGGATCGGGATGATCCCCGTGGTGTCCCCGAGCAGCGGACGCGGAGCGGGACGCTCCTCCTCGAACATCCCGAGCAGCGCCGCCAGCCCGTGGCCCTCGACGGGGCCGGTCGGAGTGGGGTCGGACACTGCGGGCTCGGTGGTGGCGGGCTCGGCAGCGGTCGGCTCGAACGCTGCAGGCTCGGACACTGCGGGTCCGGGGGCCACAACCTCAGAGGCCTCGGTTTCGGGCGCGGTGGGCTCGTGGGTGGCGAAGCCGGGAACCGCCTGATCGGCTGTGGTCGGCTCCAGAACCTCATCGGGGCCGGAGAAGCGGTCGCCGACCTCCGGAGGCTGCGGCATGCGCAGCGCGGCCACGAAGCCGCTCGGCTCGAACGGCTGGGTCGGCGGCGCGACAGCGGGCGGGGCCGGCTCGGTCGGCGCGGCAGCGGGCGGGGCCGGCGTGGTCGGCGCGGCAGCGGGCGGGGCCGGCGCGGTCGGCGCGGCGGGCGGCTCCTGCAGCGGGGCCGACGCCTCCTGCGGCGTCAGCGCGGCGGGCGACCCCGACAGCACGTCCGACGCCTCCTGCGGCGTCAGCGCGGCGCGAGAATCCCGCACCGGGGCCGGCGACTCCTCGAACGTCGGCGCAGGCGCGGCGCTCGGCTCCGACATCGAGTCCGGCACGGGTAGAGCAACAGTCGGCTCGTCGCCGGACTCCGGGGCGACGGGAAGAACCGCCGTCGGCTGCGAGGGCGTCGGCTCGACGAAGTTGGAGCGGCGGACGGGAGGAACGTCGTCCTGGGCGTCCGGGGCCTCGGCGTTCGCCTCGCCGAGCAGGGATGGCGCGTCAGGCTCCGGGCTCTCGCGGGACGTCAGGTTCCAGGTGAAGCCCGGGGCGGTCGGGGCGATGGGCGTCGCGTCCGGCAGGGCGGCGGCGCTCTCGTCGGCCGTGGGCTCGGGAGCGTCCGGCTCGCGGAGGAGGTCCTCGAACGCGGACGAGGGCGCGGGAACCGAAGGGACAGGTGCCGAAGGAACGGGAGCGGCAGGCTCAACCGCTGCCACAGACTCGTCAGGAGTGGGACTCGCCGAAGCGAGAGGCCAGAGCGGCGCGGAACCGGCGGGCTCGGTCGGAGCAGCATCGGCAGGCGCAGCAGGCTCCGCCGGAGACTCGGGCGAAGCCGGGGAAGCGGGGAACTCCGGCGCAGCATCCGCGGACGAAGCCGGCTCCTCCGGCTCAGACCCCGCGGCCCCACGCGGCGCACCTGTCGAACCCGGCGCCGGCGGCCGCGTCAACGGCCGCCCGCCGCTGAGCTGAGCGAGGAACCACTCCGAGCTCCCCACCTCCGGCTCGGACGGCTGCTCCGGCTCCGGCTGCTCCCCCGCCGGGGGTTCGCGGTGTTCCGCCACTACGCCAGCCCCAGATCCTCGAGGCCGATGGCGGCGAAGTACGGGTAGCCGGCCGACTCGATGACCTCGCGCGCGCCCGTGTTGCGGTCGACGACCACGGCGACGCCAGCGATCTCGGCGCCGACCTTCTGCAGGGCCTCGATGGCCTTCAGCGGGGAGCCTCCGGTGGTGGACGTGTCCTCCAGGACGATCACGCGCTTGCCCTCGAGGTCCGGGCCCTCGACCTGCTTGCCGCGGCCGTGGTCCTTCGGCTCCTTGCGGACGACGAACGCGTCGTACGCGAGGCCGCGGGCGGCGCCCTGGTGCAGGATCGCGGCGGCGACCGGGTCGGCGCCCATCGTCATCCCGCCGACCGCGACCACGTCCGGCACCTCCGCGATCAGGTCGATCATGACCTGGCCGATCAGCGGCGCGACCCGGTGGTCGAGGCTCACCTTGCGGAGGTCCACGTAGTAGGTGGCCTTCTTGCCGCTGGTCAGCGTGAAGTCGCCGTGGAAGACCGCCTCGGCGGAGATGAAGTCGATGAGCTGCTGTCGTGCGTCCGTCACGTCTGACATTCTACGGTTAACCCGTTCCGGCAAGGGGGTCGGCGGTCCCCGATACGATCGGGGCATGCGCGTCGCCACCTGGAATGTGAACTCCATCCGCACCCGAGTCGCACGGGTGGTGGACTGGATGGTCCGGGAGGACGTGGACGTCCTGGCCATGCAGGAGATCAAATGCAAGCCGGAGCAGTTCCCGTACGAGGCGTTCGAGGCGGCCGGTTACGAAGTCGTCCTGCACGGCCTCAACCAGTGGAACGGCGTCGCGATCGCCGCCCGGCTGCCGATCGAGGACGTCGAGATCGGCTTCCCCGACATGCCCGGGTTCCTGAAGGACCACGACGGCCCCGACCTCCCGAAGGAGGCCCGCGCGATCGGCGCGACGGTCGACGGGGTGCGACTGTGGAGCCTGTACGTCCCGAACGGCCGCTCGCTCGACGACCCGCACTACGTCTACAAGCTGGACTGGCTCGCCGCCCTCGCGGCGGACACGCAGCGTTGGCTGACCGAGAACCCCGGCGAGCAGCTCGCGCTGATGGGCGACTGGAACGTCGCGCCGCTCGACTCCGACGTCGGCGACCCGAGCCTGGTCCCCGGCGCCTCCACGCACATCTCGCCGCCCGAGCGCACCGCGTTCGCCGCGTTCGAGAAGGCCGGCCTGACGGACGTCGTTCGGCCGATCGTGCCGGACGGCTACACGTACTGGGACTACAAGCAGCTGCGCTTCCCGCGCAACGAGGGGCTGCGGATCGACTTCATCCTCGGCTCGACGGCGTTCGCCGACCGGGTGACGAACGCGAGCATCCACCGCAACGAGCGCAAGGGCGACGCCCCGAGCGACCACGTGCCTGTGCTGGTCGACCTGGCGGAGGCCGCGACGGGGGAGGACGACGACGACCGGCCGATGATCTGGTGACCTCGCCGCGCTGATTGCGCCGCGTGCCGCTTCGCGGTATCCCGGACTCATGCGCACCGAGCCGCCACGCCCCCAGGCCATCGCCCTCCTCGTCGCCTTCGGCGTGCAGTTCGCGCTGGGGATGCTGCTCAACCTGTTCGTGGAGCTCCCGAAGACCCATCCAGGCAGCACCGGAGGCGAATACTTCTCGCGATCGTTCACCAGCCTCGGCTGGGCGCTCAGCGGCGGCGCCGGCCCGGCGCTCCTCGTCCACGCATGGCTCGCCCTCCTGCTCGCGCTCGGGACGCTGGCTCTGTTCGTTCGTTGCGTGGCGGGACGCGTTCGCGGCTGGCGCTGGCTCACCGGCGTCGCGGCCCTCTTCACCGTGGGCGCGTTCTTCAACGGGATGAGCTTCGTGGACTACGGGGAGGACTTCAGCTCGGCGATCATGGCGGGGTGCTGGCTGATCGCGGTGTCGTTGCTGGTGACGGCGGTCGTGCGGCGGGGGCGGGAGGTTGTGGTCAGCGCGTGAGAGCGCGCGACGATGCAAGGAGCGTGTGGTGACCGCTGATGTCTAGAAGAGCGTGACCTTCACGATCGTCACCGGCCCACCGCTGATCGCCACCGGGCCTGTGGTCTTGGGTCCTGTGATCGTGGCGTTGCCGGACTTCCATTGCAGTTGCCTGGTGCGGATTCCGTTGGTGTAGGTGCTGACGCCGCCGACGCTGACAGCCATACTGCCCGTGCCCTGATACCCGCGGTACGGGCTCGAGTACAAGCACATGTCGGTGGTGGTGCAGCCCGGGCCGATGATGCTGACGCCTCGGCCCTGGATGTTGGGGCGCGTGCCTACGACCGCGCCTGTCTCCGCATCCACGACGGTCACCGTGTCGAAGCGGGGCGCGAGTCTTGGGAACGACGGCAGTTGCTGGTCCCGCGGCACCTCGTGAATGCCGCCCTCGTCCGCGCTCGCAGCCGGCGCGGCGACGAGCAGGCCGCCGAGAGCGAGTGCAGCAGCTCCGGCTGCAGCGGTGAAAATGCGCTTCGTCTTCATCGGTGGGTCCCTTCGTAGGTATAAAATTTTCGATGTCAGACGACAATTTCACAGATATGGCGGCCTGCGCAAACCCTCCTCCCCGAACTTCCGTTACGCCGCGTTGCACCCCGCCAGCGCCCGCTGGGCCGCTGTCGATAGCGTCGAAGCGCCATGCCTTCCACCACACCCGCGTCCGCGTTCTCCGTCGACTTCGTCGGGGTCGGGCGGGCGTTCGCGGGGCCTCGGCGGCGCGGGATCGCGCCCAGCGCGAGGACCGTGCTGCGGGACGTCTCGCTGAGCGTGACAGCCGGGGAGGTCGTCGCGATCCTCGGCGCCAGCGGCTGCGGCAAGTCGACGCTCCTGCGCATCGCGGGCGGGCTCGACTCGCCCACGGCCGGGGCGGCGCGGATCGACGGGTCGCCCGTCGCGGGGATCGACGGGCGGTGCGCGGTCGGGTTCCAGGAGCCACGGCTGCTGCCGTGGCGGTCGCTCGCCGACAACGTCGCACTCGGGCTGCCGCGCGGGCTCGACCGGACAGAGCGGCGCGAGCAGGTCGGGAGGCTGCTCGAGCTCGTGGGGCTGGAGGCGTCCGCCTCGCTGCGGCCGCGGGAGGTGTCCGGGGGGATGGCGCAGCGCGCCTCCCTCGCGCGGGCGCTGGCCCGCAACCCGGGAGTGCTGCTGCTGGACGAGCCGTTCGGGGCGCTCGACGCGCTCACGCGGCTGCGGATGCAGGACCTGCTCCTCGACGTCCACGCCGCGAATCCCGCCACCATCCTCCTCGTCACGCACGACGTGGACGAGGCCCTCCAGCTCGCCGACCGCGTCATCCTGCTGGGCCGCGAGGACGGCCGTGACGGCGCGACCATCCGTCGCGTCGTCACGGTCCCCGGCTCACGGCCGCGCGACCGGGGCTCCGCGGCGCTCGCCGAGCTCCGGGCCGAGCTGCTCGATGGGCTCGGGATCGACCGGCACGGGAGGGCGCTCGACGACCTTCAGTCCTCCACAATTCCGGTCTTCCCCTACTAGTCCACAGATTCACCGGATCGCGCCCGGCCCGCCTGCGCATCCGGGAGGCTCGAACCACAGCACGAGCCACCAGGCATCACCAGACACGAGAGGCACCCAGCATGCACCGCAGACCCACGATCGTCACCGCCGTCACCGCCCTCGCCGCCGCGGCCGCCCTCCTGCTCTCCGGGTGCGTCGCCGGGGAGGGCGCGGCCTCCGGCTCCACCGCCGGGGTCACGAAGGGCGGGACGCTCAACATCGACTTCGCGACCTACAACCCGCTCAGCCTGGTCATCAAGAAGGAGGGCTGGCTCGAGAAGGCGCTCACGAAGCAGGACATCACGGTCAACTGGGTACAGTCGGCGGGGTCCAACAAGGCCAACGAGGCGCTCCGCTCGGGCGCGATCGACGTCGGGTCCACCGCGGGCTCCGCCGCGCTGCTCGCACGCACCAACGGGTCCGCGATCAAGACGATCGACATCTTCTCGCAGCCCGAGTGGTCGGCGCTCGTGGTCGGCCCGAACTCCCCGATCACCTCGGTGAAGGAGCTCAAGGGCAAGCAGATCGCGGCGACCAAGGGCACCGACCCCTACTTTTTCCTGCTGCAGGCGCTGGAGGCCAACGGGCTGTCGGCGAGCGACGTCACCATCCAGAACCTCCAGCACGCCGACGGCTGGGCGGCGCTGCAGAACGGCTCGGTGCAGGCGTGGAGCGGGCTCGACCCGATCATGGCGAACGCCCAGAAGTCCGGGGCGAAGCTGCTCTACCGGAACGTGAAGTTCAACACGTACGGGTTCCTCAACGCGACGGAGTCCTTCCTCACCTCGAAGCCGGACGTCGCGCAGACCGTGGTGAACACCTACGAGTACGCGCGCGCCTGGGCGCTGAAGCACCCGGACGAGACGGCGAAGATCCTCGCGGACGTCGCCGGGATCGACCAGGCGGTGGCGACCACGGTCATCACCGAGCGCACCAACCTCGGCGTCTCGAACATCCCCGGCCCGGCACAGCTCGCGGTGCTGAAGAAGGTCGGCCCGATCTTCGTGGAGTCCGGCGACGTGCGCACGCAGTCCGACATTGACACGGCGCTCGGCAGCCTCCTAAACCCGACCTTCGCCAAGAAGGCCGACCCGAGCGCGATCGGGGGCTGAGCGCGGGATGAGCTACCAGAACGCGCCGGATGGCGACGGCCCGCTGATCGTGGTCGGTGGACCGGGCGGGGGCGGCACCTCCGTCGCGCGCCAAACGCCGAGGGAAGCCGCGCCGAGGGAAGCCGCGCCGCGCGAGGCCTCGCCGCGGGAGGCCTCGCCGCGCACGCCGTTCCTCTCGCGCCGCTCGGTGCGGGTGCTCGGCGGCGCGCTGATCCCGGTCGTGCTGCTCCTCACCTGGCAGCTCGCCTCGACGTCCGGTGCGTTCTCCTCCGCCCAGCTCCCCACGCCCGCGATGGTCGTGCAGGCCGGCGTCGACCTCGCGCAGCGCGGCCTGCTCGGCCTCTACATCGCGATCTCGACGCAGCGCGTCCTCATCGGCTTCGCGTTCGGCGCGGCGCTCGGGCTGCTGTTCGGCGCGATCGTCGGGCTGTCTCGTCTGGGCGACACCCTGTTCAGCCCGACGCTCGGCGCGATCAGGGCGGTGCCGTCGCTCGCGTGGGTGCCCCTGCTGATCCTGTGGTTCAGGATCGGCGAGGACTCCAAGATCATCCTCATCGCGATCGGCGCGTTCTTCCCGGTCTACACGACCGTCGCCGCCGCCCTCCGGCACGTCGACCGGCAGCTCGTGGAGGCCGGGCGCGCGTTCGGGCTCGGCGGGGTGCGGCTGTTCACGACCGTGCAGCTGCCGTCGGTGCTGCCGTCGGTGGTGTCGGGACTGCGGCTCGCGCTCGCCCAGGCGTGGCTGTTCCTCGTCGCCGCGGAGTTGATCGCCTCCTCGATGGGGCTCGGCTTCCTGCTCAGCGACTCGCAGAACAACGGCCGCACCGACCGGCTCTTCCTCGCGATCATCCTGCTCGCGATCCTCGGCAAGCTGACCGACTCGCTGGTCGGACTGTTCGAGCGGTGGGCGAGCCGCCGCTGGGCGTGACGCCCCGCTGGGCCTGACACTCCGCTGGGCCTGACGCCCTCTCCCACCATCCCGGGTGACTGTCGAGCCCCTCGCCTGCTTCGGCGACCCCGCCTAGCGTCGTCGCCGAATCCGCACGCATCGAGGAAAGGAATCGGCCCATGACCGCAGTGACCGAGAGCATCGACGTGAACGTCCCCGTCACCACCGCCTACAACCAGTGGACCCAGTTCGAGAGCTTCCCGCAGTTCCTCGACCAGGTGGAGGACATCCGCCAGGTCGACGCCACCACGAACCACTGGCGCGTGAAGATCGGCGGCGCGACCCGGGAGTTCGACACCGTCATCACCGAGCAGCACCCGGACGAGCGGGTGGCCTGGAAGAGCGTGGCGGGCGACGTCGTCCACGCGGGCGTCGTCACGTTCCACCACCTCGCCGCGGACAGCACGCGCGTCACCGTGCAGTTCGACTGGCAGCCCGGCGACGCGCTGGAGAAGGTCGGCGCAGCGCTCGGCGTGGACGACCACGCCGTCAAGAAGGACCTGCGCAACTTCAAGGAGTTCATCGAGGCGCAGCCCGCGGAGACGGGCGCCTGGCGCGAGGACGTCGACCGCGGAGGCCGCGCCTGACCCTGCACGCCTCTGCTACATTCTCACCCCAGGAATGTCATATCTCACGGTGAGTGCTCGCCGGGAGACAGGGAACGAGAGAACGGGCCGTCACCATGAAGCCTGGGGAGCAGCCGCCGGATCGGAGATTCGCGCGGCTGCTCCTGAACTACGACGACACGCGCCGCAGGTTCAGCGAAACGACGGTCCCGCTGCTCTGCACGACCACGGAGTCGCAGACCTTCCGCACGGCCGTGAGCGGCGCGATCGTCGGCGGCATCGTGCTCAACGCCATCAGCGGCTCGCGGCACACGGTCGAGCAGCCCCACCAGCAGGGCGGGAGCGAGACCGGGGCCAACACGATGATCCACATCCAGCTCACCGGGGAGAGCACGCTGGAGCAGGACGGCCGTGCTGCCGTGGTGCGGGCCGGCGACATCACCGCGTACACCGCCGCTCGCCCCTTCCTGCTCGACCACGGCGGGGAGAGCCTCATCGTGCGGATCCCGCACCGCGCGCTGCCCGTGCCCGCGAGCACGGTCGACGAGGTGGTGGCGGTGCGGTTCGAACGGGAGCGTCCCCTCGTCGGCATCGTCCACCCGCTCGCCGCGCAGCTCGGCCGCACCGCTCACCGTCTGGAGGGCGGCGCGGGCCGGCGCCTGGTCGAGAGCGCGGTCGGGATGCTCGGCGCCGTCGTGGTGGAGGCGCTGCAGGATCGCGAGACCGGCACGATGGGGTCCCAGCTCGACGAGGTCATCGAGTACATCGAGGTGAACCTCTCCCGGCCCGACCTCACGGTGGCGGAGATCGCGAGCGCCAACTTCATGTCCGTGCGCAAGCTCCACGCGCTCTTCGGGGAGCACGACAGCACCGTCGCCGCCTGGGTGCGGTCGCGGCGCCTGGACCGCTGCCGGAGCGACCTGGCCGACTCGGAGTTCGGCGCCCTCCGGATCGGCGAGGTCGCTGCGCGCTGGGGGTTCAAGGACGCGGCGCACTTCAGCCGGCTCTTCACCGGCCGGTACGCCACATCGCCCCGTGAGTTCCGGGCCTCCGTCGCGGGCGTCGCGGCGCGCGGGCGAGTAGCGGGACCGCGCGCGACCCCGCCACTCGTTGCTGTGCCGCTCTAGCGGCTACGTCCGGCTCGACCTGCGCTTCATCGCCTGCCCGAGCGCGAGGCAGCCGCTCGTCACCAGCAGCACGACGGCGAGCGCCGCCGGCTTCCACGCGTTCGTGAGCGCGTCGCCGGTCGTCGCGAGGACCCCCGCCGGGGCGGCGTTCGAGCTCGCCGGGGTCACGCCCTCCTCGTCGACCGTCCCGGGGTCGAGGGGCGCGACCACGATGTCGGTGTCGTCGTCCGCGCAGACGGCCCCGGTCACCGGGTCGTCCTCGCAGACGCCCTCCGAGGTGATGGACGCGGTGTTCACGATCGACGCGCCGTGCTCGACGTCGGCTCGGACGTTCGCCGAGACGACGATCTCGCGCCGCTCCCCCACGGCAAGCTCGCCGAGTTCCCACACGAGCGTCGAACCGGACGACGCCGCACTCGGCGCGACCGAGGACTCCACGAAGTCCAGGTGCTCGGGGAGCTGGTCGACCACGACCACGTCCGGCGCGGGGATTTCCCCGACGTTGGCCGCTACGAGCACGTAGTCGAGGCGCTCGCCCGCGGTCACGACCGTCCGGCCGTCGTCCTTGGCGATCGACACGGCGGACAGCGTCAGCGGGTCCTGCGGCGGCGGGCCGACCGGCCTGGGGTCCTCGGCGAACGGGACCTCGAAGGAGGCCGCGAACAGGTTGGAGAGCACCGTCTTGATCTGATCGTTCGCCGCGCGGACCCCGCTGCCGAGCGGCGACCCGCCGCCCAGGGCGTGCGTGAAGGTCTTCCGGAAGCCGAGCGTCACCGGCTTGTCGAGCCGCTTCTTCTTCGTGACGCGGATGCTGCCGTCTGCCGAGGTCGTCGCCCCGAGGTAGTCGTCGTAACCGGGCGTGGAGGTGGCGGGGTCGACCTCCAGGGTGAAACCGCGGAGGGCGTCGGCGTCGGTGAGGGTGACCCGGTCGGCGAACGTGATGGGATCGGACGCGAAGTCCGGGGTCGCCTCGAAGCGGGCGAGCAGCGCGTCGAGCTCGGCGTGGAGCGCGGGCAGGTCGACGGGCTCGACCGACACCGTGACCCCGCCGGGCCCGATGGTCCGCCGGTCCACGGAGAAGTCGCCGCGCTCCAGATACGGCAGGGGCTCGAGGAGGTTGTCCTTGGCGAACAGGTACCAGGCCTCGACCTGCGCCGCGAGCATGACCTCCGACGCCTCCCCGGTGCCGAACGTCAGCGGCCGGCTGCCGTCGGTGGCGATGGAGAGGCCGCGCTCCCGCGCCAGCTGGAGGCCCGCGTTGAGGACCCGCGAGATGCGGACAGCGGTCTGCGGCGGAACCACGGTCGCGAGGTCGAAGTACTCGGACCCGTCCGGCACCTGGTAGTCGACGTGCAGGATGTCGATGCAGACCAGGATGCTGTCCGGCCGGTACGTCCCGGTCGCCGGGTCCACACCCAGGAAGTAGTACGGGATGCCCCAGACGGGCGCTCCGCTTGCCAGCCTCAGCTTCGGGGTGTGCAGCCCCTCGTGCGCCTTCTCGATCCGGTCGACGTCGAGGTCGACGCGGCGGTAGGTCGCCCCGAGGAGGGTGTCGGTCGCCTCCCAATGGAGGCCGGAGAAGTCGCGTGGGGCGGCCTCCGCGCGGGGCGCCGACGCGGTGAGGGCGCCGAGTCCGACGCCGAGCGCGACCACGAACGCCAGGGCCGACCCGATCCGTGTTCCGATCCGTTTCATGATGCGTTGCCTTTCGAACGAACGGGCCCGGTTTCGGCCCGCGCATCCAGGCTCGGCGACAGGAGCGGCTCGGCG
This sequence comes from Leifsonia sp. NPDC056665, assembly GCF_042791795.1. Taxonomy (NCBI): domain Bacteria; kingdom Bacillati; phylum Actinomycetota; class Actinomycetes; order Micrococcales; family Microbacteriaceae; genus Leifsonia; species Leifsonia sp. NPDC056665. The sequence continues at coordinate 81,839 of NZ_JBHTXK010000003.1, read as the reverse complement.
GCGCGCGGCTGCACGGATATCCAGGTCCGGTCGTGAGACCGGCACGGATCGTCACGTCAGCGGCCGGTGAACTCGTCCATCGAGCTGTAGACGCCGAACAGGCGCCCGACGGCGTCCCAGGCGCGAGTGGGGAGGACGCCCTTCAGCGTCTTCGCGAGACCCACCGACCACGGCAGCAGCAGGACCGGCTTGCCCGCGAGCATCGCCCGCCAGACCCGGTCGACCACGTACTCCGGGGTGAGGATGGGGGTGAGCAGAGGCCCGCGGGCGCCCTCGAACATCCCGGTGTCGATGTAGCTCGGCGCGACGGTCGTCACCTTGACGTGGCCGTAGCCCTCCTGCTCCAGTTCGAGGCGGAGGCTGTCGCTCCAGTTGATGACGGCGGACTTGCTCGCCGCGTAGACGCTCATGCGCGGGTTGGCCAGGGTGCCGGCCGCGGAGGCGATGTTGACGATGCGCGCCTCGCGGGCGCTGGCGATCATCCCCGGCAGGAACTCCCGCGTCGTGTACATCGGCGCCAACGCGTTGACCTGCATGGTCGCGCGGGTGTCGTCGCCGTTGTCGTGCTCCCAGAAGAACTTGCCGCGGACGATGCCGGCGTTGTTGACGAGCACGTCCACGCCGTCGAGCTCCTTGCGCACCGACTGCGCGGCCTGGGCGATCCCGCCCAGCTCGCGGAGGTCGACCACGTACGGGTGGATGCGCGTCCCGGAGGCCGAGCCTCCGGCGCCCGAGCTCGGCGAACCGGCAGGCGCTCCCCAGGCCGTGACCGTGCGGCCCGCGAGAACCTCGGCGCGCAGCCGATCGGTGAGCCGGGTGAGGCCGGCCTCGTCGCGATCCCACAGCACGACGTCGCGGGCGCCCTCCCGGACCGCGCGCTCCGCATACAGGAGGCCCATCCCGGACGCCGCGCCGGTGATCAGGACCCGTGCGCCTCGAACCGTTCTCGCCATTGGTCCATCATCTCAGGCCCCCTCAGCTCCGGCGAGGCGCGGCCCGATACGCGGCCCTCGTCTCGGCGTCGAGATGCTCGGTCGCGTACGCGAGCATCGTGCGCGGCATCCGGCCGGCGTGCTCGTCGAGGAAGCCGGTGAGCAGCGCGCGGTCGACCCGCTTGCCGGTCTCGCGCAGCATCCAGCCGACCGCCTTGTGCATGAGGTCCTCCGGGTCGTCCAGCAGGCGCGCGGCGAGCTCCAGCGTCGTGGAGGCGTCGCCCGCCTTGAGGAACGCGAAGGTGGAGAGCACGGCGACCCGGCGCTCCCACAGCACGGGACTGGCGGCGAGCTCGTCCAGCAGCCCGCGCGGGCGGTCGAGGAGGAACTCGCCGAGCACGTACTCGGCGGAGGCGTCCACGAGGTCCCAGTTGTTCACACGTCCGTCGCGCACGGCCTGGAGGTAGAAGGCGGCCAGCCGCTCGCGCTCGGCGTCGTCGCGGGTGCGGACGCCGCTCGCCCGGGCGAAGGCGGCGTTCAGGACGATGAGCCCGGCCAGCCGGTGCTCGTGGACCGGGCTGTCCAGCAGCGCGCGGACCTCCAGGAGCGGCAGGCCGGCGAAGCGCTTCGCGACCGCGCGGGTCTGCGGCACGCGCACGCCGAGGAAGACGTCGCCCTCCCCGTACTCGCCGGGGCCGGTCTTGAAGAAGCGCTGCAGGAAGACGGCGTCGGCCGGGTCGGCCACCGCGGCCAGCGCCTCCCTGACGGCGCCGGCGGTCTGCTCCGGAGTCACGTGAGCACTCTAGGGGTTTGCGGCGAGGGCGGCGGGTTCGCGGGGTGCCCGGCCTTTCCCGAATGCACCGGCACCCCGCGAGCAGCCTCCCCTCGAGCTGCACCGGTCGGCACGAGTGACGTACCGGCATGTGAGAGAGCGGGCCTCCGGGAATCCATGACGCGGCGGAGGGGTGAAAACCCGCGCGACGGGATTCGTCATGGAACCGGCGTCCGGCGCTCTCTCTGACACGGCCGTCTCCCGGCGACGCCGACCAGTCCCGATCCGGAGAGCCCGTGACCCGTCTCGCTGCCCGCAAGGATGCCATCGATGCCCTGTCCGACAGTCAGCTCGTCGACCGCACCCGCGGAGGGGATCAGCGCGCCTACGCCGAGCTGTGGCAGCGGCACTATCGCGCGGGCGTGACCGTCGCGCGCTCGTACACGACCGCCTTCGACCCGGACGACCTGGTGTCGGAGGCGTTCACCCGGATGTTCGCGGCGATCGCCGACGGCGGCGGCCCCACCAGCGGCTTCCGGCCCTACCTGTTCACCGTGATCCGGAACACCGCGGCGAGCTGGGGTCGCCGGGCGGCGCACGAGATCGCGATCGAGCACGCCGAGGAGATCGAGGACCTGCGGTTCACGGAGGCGAACCGGCTCGATGAGCTGGACCGCTCGCTGGCGGCCACCGCCTTCCGCGCCCTGCCGCCGCGGTGGCAGGAGGTGCTCTGGCACACGGAGGTCGAGGGCCTGCCGCCGCGGGAGGTCGCACCGCTGCTCGGGATGAGCGCGAACTCGGTGGCGGCGCTGGCGGTCCGGGCCAGGGAGGGGCTGCGCACCGCCTGGATCCAGGCCCACCTCGCAACGGTGCCGGAGGGTTCAGAGCACCACTGGGCGATCGAGCACCTCGGCATCGGCCTGCGCAAGCGGCTGGCGGCGAGCGTGCAGCGGCGCCTGGACGCGCACCTCGAAGAGTGCGCGGACTGCCGCGTCGCCGCCGTGGAGGCCGCCGAGGCGAACAGGCACATCGGGTTCGTCCTCCTCCCGCTCGCGGCGGGCGTCGGGGGCGCCGTGGCGTACGCGAGCGGTGCGCGGGAGGGCGAGGCGGCCCCGGCGAGCGCGGCGGAACCGGCGACCGGGGTGGGATGGCGGGCGTGGGGGCCGAGGGGCGTCGTGGCCGGGGCGGCCGTCGTCGCGGCGACCTCGATCGTGGCGACCTCGATCGTGGCCGTCTCGCTCGGGGTCGCGCCACGCGAGACGGTGTCGGCGCCGGTGGCGGATCTCGCGAGGCCGTCGGCGACGGCCGCGCCCGGAGTCCCTGCCGTGGGTTCCGAGGGGAGGCCTGCTCCGGCGCCCACGCCCGTCGCCCCTCCGGCGTCGGTGCCGGAGCCGGTTCCGCACCCGACCGCCGATCACTCGGCCGATGGCGCCACCGCTGCGCAGGCGGCTCCCGGCGCGGTCCTCGCGCCGACCGCGCCGCCGACGCAGGCTCCCATGTCGACGCCGACGCCGATCCCGCATCCGACTCCGTCACCAACTCCGAGCCCGACACCAAATCCGACGTCGACGCCGACCCCGGTTCCGACTCCGACATCAACCCCGACTCCGACACCAATCCCCACGCCCACCGCGCCTTCCCCACCAGCCGGCCGCGCGCCCGCACACACCCACACCCACGGGCACGGTCAGCGAACTCACAGGACCGGCAGCGTCACGCCGAGAGGTGAAATCGCTCCTTAACTTCAGAACCAGTCGCGATCACCCGATCCGCGCCCTGCTGGTCCGCACCCGAAGACCCGAGCCCTCGGAGGACCCCGACGTGCCTGCGCCCACCCTGCCCTCCGCACGCGCAGCCGCGCGCCGGCTCGCCGCAGTCGTCTCCGCCCTCCTCATCTGCGCGGTCGCCCTGGTCGCGGGCGGGCCGGCGCTCGGCGCGGGCGGCTCCGCGAGCCTCTCGGTGACGATCACGCCCGCGACCACGCCGATCCCGGCCGGCGCGACCGCGCAGTGGACCGTGAACTACCAGTGCTCGTCGGTCGACCCGTCGGTCACCTCCTGCGCGAACGCGGTGATCGCCGTCAACGTCGACGCGCTCTCGCCGCAGGGCCACCCGATCACCTGCGCGGTGGGCGGCTCGACAGCGAACGGCGACTTCAACGCCACGTCCACCGGTTTCATCGGCTCCGGCGCCGGCAAGAGCATCCCGGTCGGCGCGTCCGGTCAGCTGACCTTCGCGTGCAAGACGGCCGCCGGCACCACGCCGGACCAGTCGACGCTCGCGGCCACGGCGACGTTCAGCTCCGACTCGGCCGGCGCACCGGCAACGGCCACGGCGGCGCCGATCGTGATCACGGCGAAGCCCGTCCTGAACGTCACCAAGGTCCTGGAGGGCGACTCGGTCCTCGACGGGATCACGGCGTACCAGATCTCGGGAACCTTCAACGACTTCATCCTGGCCAACGGGGACTGGAACACGACCAATCCGACCCTGGTGGACACCCTCCCCGCGGGGGCGGTCTTCGTCAGCGCCACCAACGGCGGCGTGTACGACCCGGCGACCAACACGGTCACCTGGCCGTCCAGTTCCGCGGCCAACAACTCCACCATCGGCGCCACCGTCGACGTGACCTATCCCTCCAGTGCCTTCGGCCCGACCAGCACGGTGACCAACACGGCGAAGCTCACGGCGACGACCGTCACCGACCCGACCACCGTGTCGGCGACCGCGAGCGTCTCGCACACCTTTGCGAACGCCTCGGCCGGGTCCGGCCTCTTCACCAAGTCCGTGTCCCCGAACGTCGCGGCCACGAGCGCGATCTTCAAGACGGCCGACTACAACTGGAACCTCGAGGTCAGGAACACCGGCCAGGTCCCGATCGGCGGCACGCTCTACGACTATCCGCCGTGCGACAGCGCACCGCTGAGCGACTCGCTCCCGCAGGACTGCCGAACCCCCGGCTTCACGGTCACGGAGTTCGACCGAGTCCCGTCCGGGTCGGTGTTCACCTTCTTCCTCGCCGACGGCACGACCCAGGCCGTGACGAAGTCCACGGACGGGACCGTTCCGTACGTCGTCCCCGCCGGCTGGATGATCGCGGGCTACTCGATCGTGCTGCCGCCGTACGCCGTCAATCCGGGGACGACGCTCTACATCAACGTGGACGGTCACCTGACCGCGGGCGACGGCTACGTGCCGATGACGCAGACCAACTGCGCTCAGTGGTCGATCACGAACGCGCCGCCGACGCCGATGGCCACCCTCGGCGACACGGACAAGTCGTGCGCCGTGGCGTACTTCACGAACGCTGCCGCGTCGCTGCTGATCCGCAAGTCGTACACCGGCGGCCCGAACGCCCTGCTCTCGGGTCAGGTCGCGCCGTGGAGCCTCCTCGTCTCCAACACCGGGGTCGCCGGCGACCCGCACTACCTCGACGCCCCGGTGCACATCACCGACACGCTTCCGGCCGGTGTGAGCTACGTGCCGGGCAGCGCGGTCGTGACCAGCGCCTCCGGGGCCTACACCTACGATCCCGCCTACACGACGGCCGGCCTGACGGTGACGCAGAGCGGGCAGACACTGACGTTCTCCTTCCTGCCCACAGCGATCCTGAACCGGCAGCAGGCCTTCACGATCCAGTTCTCCACGGTCGTGAACCCCGGTGTGGGAGCCACGACGCAGACCAACACCGCCAGCGTCTGGGACGACGCGGACCCGACGTGGGCGCCGACCCCGAGCAATGGCACGATTTCGGCCGCGTCCTTCGCGACCGGGACCTCGGCGCAGGCCGGCGCCCAGAAGGAGGTCAAGGGCCAGTTCGACAGCCGGTTCCTGTTCTCGGTCCCCGGCTCGCCCGCCGTCGGCACCTCTCCGGACGGGGGAACCTCCCAGTGGCGACTGAACATCGGCTCGCTCGGCTCGACGCCGATCAGCGACCTGGTGGTCTACGACGTGCTCCCCTCCGTCGGTGACACCGGGGTGTCGGGAGGCCAGAGCGGCGTGGCCCGCGGCTCCCAGTTCCAGCCGGCGCTCGCGGGCGCGCTGACGCTCCCGGCGGGGGTGACGGCGACGTACTCCCTCAGCACGAACCCGTGCCGCCCCGAGGTCTACCCGAACCAGCCCGTGGGGTGCGGCCCGACCTGGCTGACCGCCGCCCAAGTAACCGACTGGACGCAGGTGCGCGCCGTCCGCATCGACGCCTCGGCGCTGACCTTCCAGCCGGGCCAGACGGTGGAGGTCGACTACGCGATGAACCTTCCGGCGTCGGCCGCCCCCGGTCAGGTCGCCTGGAACTCGCTCGCGTACGCGGCCTCCAGCCCGAACGGTCCGCTGCTGCCGGCCGAGCCGGTGAAAGTCGGCATCCGGGTCGCGACGCCACCGGCCGTCATGATCACGAAGACCGACGCCGCGGGGAACCACGCGCCGACCGCCGGCACCGCGGTGACGCTCGACGCGACGAAGACGACCGGCCTGACCTTCACGGTGACGAACACCGGAGGCGAGCCGCTGCAGAACGTCACGGTGAGCGACGCGATCATCGCCGGCTCGGCGACGGTCACCGGGCTGAGCTGCGCCTTCCCGGACGGATCGACCGGCACGCAGTGGGCCGGTCCGCTGGCCGTCGGCGCGACCGTCCACTGCACCGCGACGCTGAGCGCGCTCGGCTTCAACGCCGTCCACGCCGACGACGCGACCGTGACCGGCACCGGTGCGTTCACCGGAGCGCCCGTCACCGCCGACGACCAGTACCACGCGCAGACGCCGGGCGCTCCGGCGATCGTCCTGCCGCTCACCGGAGGCCTCGGCACCGATGTCATCGCCTTCGCGGCGACCGGGACGTTCGCGGTGGCGGCGGCGCTGGCCGCGTGGCAGCTCCGGCGCCGGATCCGCAGGCTCCCGCGCTGAACGCGGCGGGCCCCTCCCACCCGTACACAGAACAGGAAACCCATGACCCTCACGAGAAGACTCACCGCCGCGATCGGCGTCGGCGCCCTCGCCCTGCTGGGGGCGGCGGCGTTCGCCGGGCCTGCGAACGCGGACACGACCGGCGGCAACGCGCCGGCGGGCCCGTACACCCTGACGATCACGAAACTCCAGAATCCCCCCGGTGGCGGAACCCCCACCGACGGCACCGTCCAAACGAACGGCCTCACGCCGATCCCCGGCGTGGTGTTCAGCGTCGCGCCGGTCACCGGCGTCGACCTCACGACGCCCGCGGGCTGGACCACCGCTGCCGGCCTGGCGGTGAACAGCGCGGGCCAAGTCGTCGGCGGTGGCTCCACCTACACGACCGGCGCCGCGACCGCGTTGCCGGCCACGGGCGGCTCCGGTGTCACCTCGTACACGACCTCCACGCCGGCCGTCTACGAGGTCACCGAGACGAGCGCCCCGGCCGGCACGGAGCTCGGCGCGCCGTTCCTGGTGTCGCTGCCGCTGCCGCAGGGCGGGAACTGGCTGACGAACGTGTTCGTGTACCCGAAGAACACGGTGCAGGGCGCCCCCGTCAAGTCGGTCGACGACACGGGCGTCTACGGCGTGGGCGCCGCGTCGCTCAACTGGAGCGTGGCGTCCACCGTCCCGAACCAGGTGGCGGGGGACGCGTTCACCCAGTACTCGCTGACCGACCCGCTGGACGCCCGGCTGACACCGCCGGCTCCGGCGATGGTGACGGTGTCCCTGGCCTCCTCGACCGGCGCGGCGATCACGCTGCCGGCGGCGGACTACACCGTCGGCGTGTCCGGACAGACCGTGACGGTGGACTTCACCGCCTCCGGGCTCGCCCTGCTCACGGCGAACCCGGGCGCGGTCGTCACCGCGACGATCCCGACCGTGGTCGGCGCGGTCGGCAGCGGGACGATCCGGAACATCGCGGACCAGACCATCTCGACTCAGACGGGCACGAGCGTCACCACGCCCTCCAACCCGGTCCAGGACACCTGGGGCGACGTGAGCCTCCACAAGGTCGACCCGAACGGGAAGGCGCTCGCGGGCGCGCAGTTCCAGGTGTTCACCTCCGCGTCGGACGCGCAGACCCTGACGAACCCGGTCGCGGTGAACGGAGCCACCACCTTCACCTCCGACGCCTCGGGCGCCGTCGCGATCGACGGCCTCAAGGCGCAGAACGACGGCGTCGGCGCGGACCTGACCTACTACCTGGTGGAGACGCAGGCCCCGGCCGGGTACACGATCGCGCCCGCGTTCGCGCAGGCGGCCGGCGGGTACGCGCAGACGGTGGCCCCCGGCGCCGCCAACCCGACCGTGACGGTCACCGACCCGCAGGCGCCGCCGATCGCACTGCCGCTGACGGGCTCCACCGGAACGACGGTCTTCGTCGTCGGCGGGCTCGCCCTGGCGGCCCTCGCGGTCGCCGTGGCCGTGCTCGTGATCCGTCGCCGCGCCCGTGAGGAGAGGCCGGCCGCGTGATGTCCCCGCAGCACGGGAGGGCCGCCACCGGGAGACGATGGCGGCTCTCCGCCCTGTCGGTGGCGGTCACCATGCTGTGCCTCCTGGGCGTGAGCGTCGCGCTCTACCCGGCGACCGCGAGCTGGTTCAGCGCCGAGCAGGAGGCCGCCCGGATCGCGCAGTACGGCGACGCGGTGACGGCCATCGGACCCGCCAGCCGCTTGCACGCGCTGAAGGAGGCCGCGGCGTACAACTCCGCGCTCACCGGCGGCGGCGCGGTGAAGGCGAACGAGCGCGTGCCCGTCGGCACCGCCGCCGCGCTGCCGCCGGGCTTCGACTACGACCGGCTCCTGGCCGCGAACGCATACGGCCTCATGGGGCGCATCGTCATCCCGTCCATCGGCGCGGACCTCCCGATCTACCACGGCACCAGCGACGCGACCCTCGCGGAGGGCGTCGGCCACCTCGAGGGCACGTCCCTCCCGATCGGCGGCCCCGGCACGCACGCCGTGCTCGCCGGTCATCGCGGGCTCGTCTCGGCGACGCTGTTCACGAACCTCGACCGGGTGCGCGGCGGCGACACCTTCACGATCTACGTCTTCGGCGAGACGCTCACCTACCGCGTCTCGGACATCGCGGTCGTCGACCCGGACCAGACCAAGACGCTCGACCCGGTGGCGGGGAAGGACCTCGTCACCCTGGTGACCTGCACGCCGCTCGGGATCAACAGCCAGCGGATCCTCGTGACGGGCGAGCGGGTGACGCCGACCCCGGAGGCCGCCGTGACGCGCGGGCACGAGCCGGCAGCCGGGCCCGGGTTACCCTGGTGGGCCGGCGGGTTCGCGGCCGCGGTGGTCGCGGGCGCCGGCTACCTCTGGTGGTCGGGCCGGTCCCGGGTGCGCCGTGGGTAGGCGGACGGCCGCCGCGGCACGCCGTCGCCGGCCCGGTCCGGTGCGGCTCGTGATCGCCCTCCTGCTGTGCGCCGTGGCGGTCGTCGCGGGCGGCGTCGCCGTGTCGGCGTACCTCGGCGGGAGCGAGCCCACCGACATGCGCGGGAACCCCGTCGACCTCCCGGCGCCGTCGCGAGCCGTGCAGCAGAGGACGAACGCCGTCGCCCAGGTCGCCGGGATGACCCTGCGGGTGCCGTCCGCCGGGCTCACCGTGCGGCTCGGCGAGCTGAACGAGGTGGACGGCGTGATCGACCCGCCGGGATTCTCCTCCGCCTACCTGGTGCGAAACTACGGCACGCAGCTCGACCGCGCCGGTCTCGGGACGGTCTTCGTGGTGATGCACTCGTGCCGCGGCGGAGCGGTGTGCCCCGGAAACTACCTGACCGATCTGACGGCGGGGACCGCGTCGGTCGCGGTAGGCGCCGACGTCTACGTCGGCGGCCTCCACTACCGGGTGGCGGGCTCGGAGACGGTCTACAAACCGGACGTCCACGCCGACGCCGCACTCTGGGCGGACGTCCCTGGACGGCTGGTGCTGCTGACCTGCCTCCAGACGCCCGCCCAGACCGCGTCCATCGACAATCTGGTCGTCACGGCTCAGCTCGTCACGACGCGGTGACTCCCGGAGCGCTGAACCGCGCCACCCACTCGGCGTAGGTGTGGTCCTCCCCGATGGGGCAGTCGCAGGAGATGAGGATCCACTCGCCGGAGCGGGAGGCGAGCATGCGCTCGACGTGCGGGATGGCGACGGAGTTCGTGCGTGCGGTCATGTTCAAGAGACCCGCACGCGCGCCGGCCATGACGCTGCGGCGTTTTCATGCGCGATCAGCAACCTGCGCGCAGCTTTCCGTCGAAACTGTCAAGAAATCGCCCGGACTTCGCAGTTAGGCTCGGATCGGAGCGCCGAATCGGCGCTCCGTCGAAGTGCCGCGAGCGCGGCCGATCGCACGACGGGAGGTTCGTCATGTCTCAATTCGTCCCGCAGTTCACTGCAGGAGCCATTGTCGGGGAGCCCGAGGTCGTCGAGGACGCCCGCTCCGTCCGCGAGGTCGCGACGCATCCCGCGTGGCTGCGGCTCAAGGAGGCGGCGACCGCCCTCCAGGCGCTGCAGGTCAAGGACGGCTCGGTCGAGCAGGAGTCCGACAAGCCGGCCGCCGCCGAGCTCACGGCGACGATCGTCGGCTCCATCGCGCAGCTCGCCACGTTCTTCCCGCACGACGCGGCCTATCTCGCCGCTCTGCAGCGCGACTTCGGCCGCTGGGCGGACGAGGGCTTCGGCGTGCCCGACTTCCTCGACGCGCTGAACGCGTTCCAGCCGCAGCAGCACCGCGTCGACGGCCTCGGCCACCTCGTGGTGTTCCCGATGTACACGCAGAACGGCAGCACGAACCGCCTCGTGGAGGCCGTGCTGGTCGAGGTCATCTGGCCCGAGTTCATCGCGGCGCTGGAGGCGGGCGACTACGGCAACAAGCTGTTCGTCGCGCTGCGCTTCGTGGACTTCACGCCCGGTTACGACACCAACTCGGCCGTGCTGTTCCCCGAGACGGTCGCGATGCGCGAGATCCCGTCGTTCACGTGGGGTGCGATCTTCCAGGACCGGGAGGCCGCCCGCTACCGCCGGGTCGTGCGCGCAGCCGCCGAGATCACCAAGCTCGACCTCCCGGCGGATGCCGCCCTCATGCTGGAGGACCAGCGGCTGACGGAGGAGACCTTCGTGATGTGGGACATCATCCACGACCGCTCCCACATGCGCGGCGACCTGCCCTTCGACCCGTTCATGATCAAGCAGCGGATGCCGTTCTTCCTCTACTCCCTGGAAGAACTGCGCTGCGACCTGACCGCGTTCCGCGAGTCCGTGCGGTTGGAGCGTGAGCTCGGCGCCCTTCCGGAGTCGGAGCTGTCGGAGCCGCAGAAGCAGATCCGCGACCACGCGAAACTGGTGCAGTACGCGGTGATCTTCGACCGGATCTTCCGGTTCGCGATCACCGGCAGCCGGATCCGCAACTACGACGGCCTCGGCGGGCAACTCCTCTTCGCCTGGCTGCACCAGCACGATGTCCTGCACTGGACCGACACCCAGCTCACCATCGACTGGGAGAACGTCCCCGACGTAGTCGTGGCCCTCTCGGACCGGATCAATGACCTCTACTGGAGGTCGATCGACCGGCCCAAGGTGGCGCACTGGCTCGCCGCGTACGAGATGCTCACCGAGACGCTGACCCCGAACCCGGCCTCGGCCTGGGCGCGCGGGCTCCCGGACGAGACCCTCGCGGGGCCGCCGAAGGGCTACACCGACGCTGTGCTGGATGACGAGTTCCCGCTGTCCATGTTCTACGAGGCGCTCAACAAGAAGATGGCCACCGTCATCGAATCCACCTCCGGCATCACCGGAACGACGGACGAGGCGTGACGGATCAGCACGGTTCGACGCCGGCGCGGTTCTCACCCGAAGGGACCGCGCCGGCGCCGGCGACAGGCGTCTCCGGGCGGCTCGTACTGATCGCCGGCGCGACCAGCGCGTCCGGCGAGGCGGTGGCGCGCGCGCTCACGGCGGCGGGCGCGACGGTGCTCGCGGTCGGCACCCGGCAGGAGTCGCTGGCGGCGCTGGCGGAGGCCGTCCCCGGCGTCGACACCCGGGTCTGCGACCTGGCCGACCGCGATGCGGTGGCCGAGCTGGCGATGCGCATCCACCTCAAGTTCGGCCGGGTCGACGGCCTGGTGCACCTGGTCGGCGGCTGGCGCGGCGGTGGCGGCATCGCCGGGCAGAGCGACGCGGACTGGGACTTCCTGGACCGCGGCTTCCAGACCCTGCGGAACACCACGCGCGTCTTCTACGACGATCTGGTGGCCTCCCCCGCCGGGCGGCTGGCCGTCGTGTCCTCCACGGCGGTCGACAAGCCATACGCGGGCGGCGCGAACTACGCGGCGGCCAAGGCGGCGGCCGACACGTGGACGCGCGCCGTCGCCCAGGGTCTCAGCAAGGAAGCGCCGCAGTCTGCGGCCGTCGTCTTCGTCGTCAAAACCCTCGCCGGCCTCGAGGCGCAACTCGCCGACGACGTCGTGCGCCTCTGGCGCACCGACGCCCCCACCCTCAACGGCACCCGCATCGCGCTCGACATTCGTGCCGAATAGTGGCTTTCGCGCGGCGAAAGGCGACATTCGGCACGAATTCGACCGCGCTCAGCGAATCTAGGATGGAACAGTGACGCTACAACTCCATGACCTCAACCTGCGCGGCTTCGCGTCGGACAACTACGCGGGCGTGCACCCGGAGATCCTCGACGCGATCGCCGCCGCCAACAACGGGCACCAGATCTCCTACGGCGAGGACGTCTACACCGAGCGCCTCCGCGAGGTGTTCGCCGAGCACTTCGGCGAGGGCGTGCAGGTCTTCCCGGTGTTCAACGGCACCGGCGCGAACGTGACCGGGCTGCAGTCGATGGTGCCGCGCTGGGGCGCCGTGATCTGCGCCAAGACCGCGCACATCAACACCGACGAGGCCGGCGCGCCCGAGAAGGTCGGCGGCCTCAAGCTGCTGCCGGTCGAGACCCCCGACGGCAAGCTGACCCCGGAGCTCATCGACCGGGAGGCCTGGGGCTGGGGCGACGAGCACCGCGCGCAGCCGCTGGTCGTGTCGATCACCCAGACCACCGAGCTCGGCACCGCGTACAGCGTCGAGGAGATCCGCGCGATCGCCGACCACGTGCACGCGCGCGGCATGAAGCTGCACATGGATGGCGCCCGCATCTCCAACGCGGCCGCCACCCTGGGCGTGCCATTCACGGAGTTCACCACCGACGCCGGCGTCGACGTGCTCAGCTTCGGCGGCACCAAGAACGGGATGCTGTACGGCGAGGCCGTCGTCGTCCTCAACCCGGCCGCGTCCGAGGGGCTGATCTACCTGCGCAAGCTCAACATGCAGCTCGCCTCGAAGATGCGGTTCATCTCCGCGCAGCTCATCGCGCTGCTGCACGACGACCTCTACCTGCGCTCGGCGTCGCACGCCAACGCGATGGCCACGCGGCTGCGCGGCGCGCTGGAGGCGGGGATCGCGGACGGCAGCATCAAGGGCGTCGGGTTCAGCCAGGCCACCGAGGCGAACGGCGTCTTCGCCACCCTCCCGGCCGGCGTCGCGGACCGGCTGCGGCAGCACTTCCGGTTCTACGACTGGGATGCGGCCCGGCACGAGGTGCGCTGGATGTGCTCCTTCGACACCACAGAGCAGGACATCGACGACTTCGTCGCGGCCCTGGTCGTCGAACTGGCGGCCTGACCGGCCCGACCCCCACTTTTGGGGACAGGCCGGGGTACAAAGATGTCCTCCATTTGGCCGACACATTTGATAGTCTCTAAGAGTCGACGGAGGAACCCGAATAATCCTCCAGCGATAACCCCGAAACGCATGCCGGGCTGTGTGGAGTAACCCTAGTATCCACACCGCCCGGCATCGTGGGTTAACGGTGTCGTATCAGCCGAACCTCATGAAACGTCAGGTCGCGGGGACCGGCACGCCGCCGCGCCAGGTCACCCGGACGACGTGGAGACCGCGGTAGACGGTCGCGTCATCCCAGGAGTGGAACAGCATCCAGTCCGTGCCCTTGAAGGTCACCAGGTCGGCGCCGCCGGGACCGAGGTAGCGGCCGCCGCTGCTCTTCGTCGACAGGATCGGGCCGTCGTGCTTCGTGTACGGACCGAGGAGGCTCGGCGCGGTGGCCGCGCCGGTCGCGTAGGCGTCGCCGCCGTAGTCGTTCGCCGAGTAGAGCAGCACGTAGGAGCCCGCGTGCTCCACGATCACGGGCGCCTCGACGAGATGGCCCTCCCACGGCTCGGTCTGCCTGATGAGCCTCGTCGCCGCGCCGACCAGCGCCGTTCCGTCGGCGGAGAGCCGCTGCACGTGGATCCAGGTGTCGAGCCCGCAGCAGTTGCCGTCGTTCTTCCACACCAGGTACCGCGTGCCGTCGTCCTCCGTGTACACGCTCGCGTCGATCGCGCCGCCCTCGTCGACCGGGCAGACCAGCGGTGTGGCGGCCGGCGACGTGAACGGACCGGCCGGGTCGGTCGCGAACGCTGCGCCGACGCACTGCCGTCCGCTGGCCGTGTCGGTCGCGGTGAAGTAGAGCGCGTAGCGCCCGCCCGCCAGCGCCGCCGGCCCGGGAGCCCAGGTCTTGCCCGGCGTCGCCCAGGACGGCAGCTCCGGGAGGGCGTCCGCGTCGCTCAGCGCCCAGTGCCGCATGTCGGCGGTCGACGCGAGCTGCACGTTCATCCCCGGTGCGTTCGTCGCGTATGCGTAGACGCGATCGCCGACCACGAGGGCGCCGGGATCCGGGAAGTCGCGGTCGAGCTGGAACGCGGCGGTCCTGGGCGTCGGGCTCGGAGCGGCGGCGCCCGCCGCGCATCCCGTCAGCGCACCGAGGGCCACCGCGACGGCGAGCGCCGAGGCCGCCGCCGTGCCGGCCTGCCTGCGGTTCACCCCTTGACCCCGCTGGTCGCGACGCTCTCCACGATCTGCTTCTGCGCGAAGAAGAACAGGATGAGCACCGGGACCGATGCGACGACCGCGCCCGCCATCACGATGGCGAAGTGCGTCGAGTAGGCGCCCTGGAGCTGCGAAAGCCCGGGCTGCAGCGTCAGGTTCTCCGGGCTCAGCAGCACGTACACCGGCCAGAGGAAGTCGTTCCAGTTGGCGAGGAAGCTCAGCACCGCAAGTGTCGCCAGCGCCGGCCGCGCCAGCGGGATCACGATCTGCAGGAAGATGCGGAGGTCGCCCGCGCCGTCGATCCGCGCGGCCTCCTCGATCTCCTGGGGCAGCCCGACGAAGAACTGCCGCAGGAAGAACACCCCGAACGCGCTCGCCGCCCCCGGGATGGTGATCGCCCAGATGGAGTCGAGCCAGCCCAGGTTCTGCACGATGAGGTAGTTCGGGATCAGGAAGATGACCGGGGGCACCAGCAGGGTCGCCACGATCAGCCCGAAGACGATGCGCTTGCCCACGAACTCCAGCCGAGCGAGCGCGTACGCGGCGAGCGAGGCGGTGACCAGGATGATCGCCGATTGGAGCGCCGCGGCGGCGAGGCTGTTGAGGAACCAGCGGAACACCGGCTGCTGCCCGTTCGCGATGGTCGCGTAGGCGTCGAACGCGAACGGGTTCGGCAGCGCCGAGTACGGGTTGCGGATGGCGTCGCCGTCCGTCTTGAACGACGTCAGCAGGATCCACACCAGCGGCAGGATCACGATGAGCGCGAGCACGATGAGGACCGCGTAGAGCACGCTCTTGCGGAGCGCCTGCTTCGGGGTCTGCTTGCGCCGCGCCGGGATGCGCCTGGGCTGCTCCGCTTCCGCGCCGGGCTGTCCGGGCCGGGAGGTGACGGTCGTCATGAGGCGCTCTTCTCTGCCCGCTCCCGCTGGAGGCGGAAGTTGACGATGCTGATGATGGCGAGGAACGCGAACAGCACGTAGCTCATGGCCGACGCGGCCGCCATGTTGTTCTGCGACAGGCCCTGGTCGGCGATGTACATGATCGCCGTGCGGGTCGCGTTGCCCGGGCCGCCCTTGGTGAGCAGGAACGACTGGCCGAACATGTTCGCGCTGGCCAGGATCGTGATGGTCACCACGAAGGTCATGACCTGCCGGAGGCCGGGGAGGGTGACGCTGACGAACTGCCGGAACGCGCCGGCCCCGTCGAGCGCGGCTGCCTCGTAGAGGTCGGGGCTGATCCCCTTGAGCCCGGCGAGGATGATGACGGTGTTGAAGCCCATCGTCCACCAGACGGTGACGCCGACCAGGGTGATCCAGGCCCACGGCACGTCGACCGTCCAAGGGAGGTTGTCGGGCAGCCCGAACATCCCGAGCACGTGGTTGACGATGCCCGACTGCGTGTCGAGCAGGTACTTCCAGATCACGCCGATGACGGCGACGCCCAGCACGTACGGCGCGAAGAAGATCGCGCGGAAGAACGAGCCCGCGCGGATGCGCTGGTTCAGCAGCACGGCGACCAGCAGCGGCACCAGGAGCAGGAAGGGCACGCTCGCGACGGTGAAGATGCCGGTGGCGAGCATGGACTGCCAGAAGTCGCCGGAGGTCGCGCTGCCCGGCGTGAACAGCTCGATGTAGTTCTTGAGCCCGACGAACGACTGCGTCGCGCGGAACGGGCTCCAGTTGGTGAGGCTGATCCACAGGCCGAAGACGGCGGGCGCCAGCACGAACACCAGGAACAGCACCAGGAACGGCGCGAGGAAGAGGTAGGCGACGCCCGTGCGACGACGGGTGCCCGGCCGCCCGGCCGCAGCGCGTGCGGGCCGGGTCGACCGGGCGGACCGCGCCGAGCCGCGCGGGCGGGGCGCCCCGGTCTCCCGGGGCGCCACCAGCGAGTCGGTGTCAGTTGCCATAGGTGTCTTTGTTCTGCTTGATCAGCGCGTCCGCCTTGGCTGCGGCGTCGTCGAGCGCCTGCTGCGGGCTCTTCTTGCCGGTGATCGCCTCGTTCACCGCGGTGGTGATCGTGGCCTCCACGCTGGTGATGCCCGGGGCCGTGGCCTCGTAGTGCGCGTAGGGCAGCTCGTCGAGGAACGGCTTCAGGGCCGGGTAGTCCTTGACCAGCGTCGGGTTGTCGCGCACCGAGTTCTTGGCGGGCAGCTCACCGGTCTTGGCCCAGCCTGCGGAGTTGTCGTTCATCCACTTGACGAAGGTCGCGGCCGCCGCGGTCTTGTTCTTGTCCTGCCCCTTGTTGTTCATGAACATCCAGTGGGTGGAGCTCGACCAGACCGCCTTCTGGGTGCCGATCTGCGGCACCGCGACGGCCTGCCAGTTCAGCTTGCCGAACGCGGTGTTCGTGGTCTGCCAGACGCCGTTCCAGTTGAACGCGGTCTTGCCGGCGATGAGGGCGTTGATGTTGCCGTCCTGGGCGACGTTCGCGGGGCTGTGGCCGTTCTTGATGAGGTCGGTCATCCAGGTCAGCGCCTTGACGCCGGCGTCGGAGTTGAAGGTCGCCTTGGTGACCGGCTTGTCGAACAGGTCGCCGCCGTACTGCCAGAGCAGGCTCTCGAACTCGAACGTGCCGGTGAACACGTAGCCGTCCACCCACTCGCCCTGCACGCCCGCCGTCTTGAGCTTGGCGAGGGCCGCCTCGTAGGAGGTCTTGTCGGCCGGGATCGAGCTCGGGTCGACGCCGGCCTTCTGGAGGACGTCCTTGTTCACGTAGAGCCCGAGCGGCGTCACGCTCCACGGCACCGCGTACTGGGCGCCGTTGTACTTGCCCGCGTCCATCAGTCCGGCCGGGAAGTCGCTCGCCGAGTAGCCGAGGGACTTGACGATCGAGTCGGCCTTCAGCACGAGACCCTGGGCCGCGTAGGTGGCGATGTCGTCGCCGTGGCCGACCGCGACGTCCGGACCCTTGCCGGCCTTGACCGCGAGCGGCATCTTCTGGCCGATGTCCGACCACTGCATCGGGACGTCCTTGACGACGATGTTCTTGTGCTCGGAGTTGAACTTGTCGATGAGCTTCGGCACGAGGACGGGGGCGGCGCCGCCGGTCCAGCCGTTCCAGAAGCTGATGGTCACCTTCGGGCCGGTGTAGTCGCCCGAGGAGACCTCGGAGCCGCCGGAACCCGAGTTGCTTCCGCACGCCGTGAGCGCGAGGCCGAGCCCCACCGTGACGGCGGCTGCGACCGCGCGCACCGCGAATCGCTTCTTCATGTGATCTCTCCCTTGAGTGCTCCCCGCAGCCGCTGAGACGCGGCGGTCTGCTCGAGGAGGGCCGATGGTGTTCCTGCATTTTTACAGCGCTAGATATTTGCTGTCAAGCGGTCGCGGATTTCCTCCGACGGTACACTCGTGCTCACCAGTGCCACGCCAGACAGGAGCCGACATGGCCGTTCGCTTGCAGGATGTCGCGGAGTACGCGGGCGTCTCGATGAAGACCGTCTCCAACGTCGTGCGCGACTATCCGCACGTCAGCGCCAAGATGCGCGAGCGTGTGCAGAAGGCCATCGACGAGCTCGGCTACCGGCCGAACGTCATGGGCCGCCGCCTCGCGACCGGGCGCACGGGACTGCTCGCCCTGGCCTTCGCCGACGTGCGCATCCCCTACTTCGCCGAGCTCGCCCGCGTCATCGCCGACGCGGCGGAGGAGCGCGGCTACCGCGTGCTGCTGGAGCAGACCGAGGGCACGCTGGACGGCGAGCGCGCGGTCGTCTCGGCCAGCGAGTCGGGCCTGGTCGACGGGATGCTGTTCCAGCCGAACCTGATGAACTCGACCGAGCTGGCGCAGAACCGTGCGGACATCCCGCTCGTCGTGCTGGGCGAGAACGCGGCGCCGCTCACCGTCGACCAGCTCATGGTGGACAACGTGGCGGCGGCGCGCACGGCGACGGCGCACGTGATCGCGCACGGCCGGCGCCGGATCGGCTTCGTCGGCCACGAGGCCGGCGGCCTGACCAGGACCTCCACCCTGCGCATCGCGGGCTACCAGCAGGCGCTCGAGGAGGCCGGGATCACGCCGGACCCGAGCCTGCTGATCTCGACGACGGCCATCAGCGCGTCGAGCGCGGTCGACGCCGTGGGGGCGGCACTCGACGCCGGGCTGAAGTTCGACGGGCTGGTCTGCCGCGACGACCTCGCCGCGATCGGCGCGCTGCGCGCCCTCCAGGAGCGGGGCGTGCGGGCGCCGGAGGACGTGGTGGTGACCGGCTGGGACGACATCCCGATGACCAGGGTCACGTACCCGTCGCTGACCTCCATCGCCCCTGACTTGCCTGCGCTGGCGTCCCGCGCGATGGACATGCTGCTGGAGCGCATCGGCGGCTACGAGGGCATGGGGCGGCACGAGCTGGTGCCGTACACCCTCGTGACCCGGGAGAGCGCTCCCGCGGTTTTCTGACTTTACAGCGCTGGATAGTTGCGCCATGCTTGGGGCGTGCTCGACTCCATCTCCACCAGACACCGCTCGTCCGGCGACGCCCTGCGCGCCAGCGACCAGGACGGCAGCCACCCGCGTCCGCAGCTGATCCGCCCCGCCTGGCTCGACCTCGGCGGCGCCTGGACCTTCGCCTTCGACGACGACGACCGCGGCCACGCCGAGCACTGGGAGCGCCGCGGCGAACTGCCAGGACGCATCATGGTTCCGTATCCGGCGGAGTCGCCGGCCTCGGGGGTCGGCGACACCGGCTTCCACCCGGTCGTCTGGTACGCGCGCCGCATCGCGGTGGACGACCTCCCCGACGGTGAGCGGACGCTGCTGCACTTCGGCGCCGTCGACTACCGGTGCGAGGTCTGGATCGACGGGCGGCTGGCGGGGCGCCACGAGGGGGGCCAGACCCCGTTCACGTTCGACATCACCGACCTGATCGAGGGCGACGAGCTCACGATCACCGTCCGCGCCGAGGACGACCCGTTCGATGTCTCCCAGCCGCGCGGCAAGCAGGACTGGCGCGAGCGCCCGCACTCGATCTGGTACCACCGGACCACCGGGATCTGGCAGCCGGTCTGGCTGGAGCGCGTCCCCGCCCTCCATGTGACCCAGGTGCACTGGAGCAGCGACATCCACCGCGGCATCGTGACCGCCGACCTCCGCTTCGCCCAGCGCCTCCCCGAGGGATCGCGCGTGCGGCTGGAGCTGGCTCACGGCGAGCAGTCGCTGGCGTCGGTGGAGGTCGTCGTCTCCGGCACGCGCGCCGAACTGGTCGTCCCGGTCGCCCGCCAGCAGAACGGCCAGGCCTACGAGGAGCTGCTGTGGTCACCGCAGCGCCCGACGCTGATCGACGCCACCATCGCGGTGACGGCGGGCGGCGCGGCCGGCGACGTCGTGCGCTCCTACCTCGGCCTGCGCTCGATCGCGGTCGAGAACGGGCAGTACCTGCTCAACGACCGTCCGCTGTATCTGCGGTCGGTGCTCAACCAGGGCTACTGGCCGCAGTCGCACTCGGCGGCCCCCGACTCGGAGGGGTTGCGCCGCGAGGCCGAGCTGATCCTCGAGCTGGGCTTCAACGCAGCCCGGCTGCACCAGAAGTACGAGGACCCGCGCTTCCTGTACTGGGCCGACCGGCTCGGCCTCCTGATCTGGGCCGAGGCGCCGGCCGCCTACGCCTTCGACGCCGACGCGGTCGAACGGACGATGGCCGAGTGGATCACCATCCTCGACCGCGACAGGTCGCATCCATCGATCGTGACCTGGGTGCCGCTCAACGAGAGCTGGGGCGTGCAGCACCTCGCGCACGACAAGCGGATGGTCGCCTACGCCAAGGCGCTCGTGCACACCACCAAGACGCTCGACCCGACCCGTCCCGTAGTGTCCAACGACGGCTGGGAGCACGTGGAGTCGGACATCCTGAGCATCCACGACTACGACGCCGACCCCGACGCCGTGCGCGAGCGCTACCGTTCGCGCGAGCACATCCTCGGCTCGTCGCACACCTTCCCCGGGCGACGGCTCGTGGTGGACGGCGCGCAGCGGCTGGACGTGCCGATCATGCTCACCGAGTTCGGCGGCATCTCGTATGTCGAGCGGCCGAGCGAGGACGCCTGGGGCTACTCGTCCGCCGCGACCCCCGACCAGTTCGCCGACCGGCTCGACGCGCTGTTCGACGCCGTGCGCGCCAGCGCAGGGCTCGCCGGCTTCTGCTACACCCAGCTCGCCGACACCGGCCAGGAGACCAACGGCCTCGTGTTCGAGGACCGGCGGCCGAAGGTCCCGCTCGCGCGCATCCGCCGGGCGGTGACCGGCCTGGAGGCCTGAAGCACCATCCATCCAGACGAAGGAGTCTTCATGCGCACCACCACGACCGTCGCGCTCGCGATCGCCGCCACCGTCGCACTGCTGCCGTTCGCCCCCGCGACTGCCGCGGAGCCGGGAGCGTCACCGGGAGGCCCGCCAGGGGTGTCGGCCTCCGCGCGCCCCACGACGCCGGGGAGCTACCGGAACCCGATGACGCTGCAGCTCCCCTCGGGTGAGACCGCGGCGAGCTGCGCCGACCCGTCCGTGGTCCACGGGGCCACGAACGGCGACTCGGACTGGTATCTGTACTGCACCACCGACGCGCTCAGCGCGACCGAGAAAGCCGCCGACGGTTCGCTCCTGATGCACAACGTCCCGATGTACCGGTCCGCCGACCTCACGCACTGGACCTACGCGGGCGACGCCTTCCCGCAGAAGCCTTCATGGCTCGGCGCGAACGGGTCGATGTGGGCGCCGGACGTCGTCTTCCGCAACGGCAGATACTACCTCTACTACGCGGCGTCCGACTCGGCGCTGCCCGGCGGCGGCTCTGCGGTCGGCGTCGCGACCAGCAGCAGCCCGACCGGGCCGTGGACCGACACCGGGAATCCGGTCGTCGCCCCGCAGGCCCACCCGTCGAACCCGGGCGCGCGCCGCTGGGAGTTCGACCCGGAGGTCATCACCACCGGCGGCAGCAGCTACCTCTACTTCGGCAGCTACTTCGGCGGCGTCTTCGCCCGCAAGCTCAGCGCCGACGGGCTGAGCTCCATCGCCTCCGCCGAGACGCCGATCGCGATCGACAACCGCTACGAGGGCACGAACATCGTGCAGCACGACGGCTGGTTCTACTTCCTCGGCTCGGCCACGAACTGCTGCGCGGGTCCGCTGACCGGCTACAGCGTGTTCGCCGCGCGGTCGCGGAGCCCGCTCGGGCCGTTCGTCGACCGGGACGGCGTGCCGATCCTCGCGAACCGCGTCGGCGGCACCCCCGTGCTCGCGCAGAACGGCAACCGCTGGGTCGGCGCAGGGCACACTGCCGTGGTCACCGACTTCGGCGGCCAGGACTGGATGGTGTACCACGCGATCGACAGGAACGACCCGTATTACGCGGGCGACGTCGGCTACACGAAGCGCCCGGTGCTCATCGACCCGCTCGACTGGCATGGCGGCTGGCCGACCGTGCGCGCCGGAGCCGGACCGTCCGACTCCGCCATACCCGGCCCGGCCGCACAACCCGGTCAGCGGACGGCCTACAAGCCGGCGTACGCTCCCGACCCGCGCCCCGGCCGCCCCGACCTGTCGCGCTCGACCGAGTTCGACGGGAGCGCGCTCGGCACGAACTGGAGCTGGGTGCGCCAGCCCGACCCGTCCACCTACGCGGTGAAGGGCGGGGCGCTGACGTGGCAGACGCAGGCGGCCGACCTCCAGCCTCCCGCCACCCCGCTCGCGTCGGTGCTCACCGAGTCGGCGCCCACCGGCGACTACGTCGCGGAGACGAAGGTCTCGATGAACACGCCGAACGACGGCAGCGTGCACAACTATGTGCAGGGCGGCCTCGTCGTCTACGGGGACGACGGCAACTACGTGCGGCTCACGTCGAACAGCATCTGGGACACCAGGCAGACCGAGTTCGGCAAGCACGTCTCCCCGGTGCCGGCCGGCTACCCGAGCTACGGGAACGGCGTCGTCGGACCGGTCGCGGACTGGACGTACCTGCGCATCGTGCACCGCGCCCAGCAGGGGACGGACACGTACACGGCGTACACCAGCGTCGACGGCCAGACGTGGGACCGCGGCGACACCTGGACGGCCGACCTGGGCGCGCATCCCCGGATCGGGCTGATCTCATTGGGCGGCGCGGGGTATGCCAGCAGCTTCGACTACGTGCACGTCAGCGCGCTGGCGGGTCAGCAGTAGGAGGGACTCAGCCGGAGCGCTCCGTCCAGTACGCGTACTGCGACGCGGGGCGGAAGCCCAGCCCGGAGTAGAGGGAGTGGGCGGCCGCGTTGTCCGCGAGCACCTGGAGCCACAAGTGCCGGACACCGCGGCCGCCCGCTGCGTCCGCGAGGGCCACGGCGAGCGCGCGGGCGAGGCCGCGGCGGCGGGCGGCCGGGAGGGTGGCGACCGCGTAGAGGCCGGCCCAGTCGCCGGCGAGGGCGAGGCGCGCGACGGCGTCGGGGGACCCGGAGGTGCCGGCCCAGGCGTAGAGGGCAGGGGCGGCGCTCAGGATTTTGGCGACGATGTCGCGCTCGGCGTCGCCGCCACGGCCGTCGACAGCCCACCAGGTGGCGAGCCAGTCGGGTGGCGGGGTGTCGGCGGTGGAGATGGGGGCGGAGGTGTCTCGGGCCCTCGCGGCCACCACCTCCGCCCGGTCGGCCACGAGGATGTCGGTGCGCGAGTGCTCCCGGTACTCCCGGGCCGCGAGTGCGGCCACCAGATCAGACGACGTCGCCGGGCTCACCTGGAACACCGCGGGCAGGCCGCGCTCCCGGTACCAGCGCTCGGCCCGCTCGATCGCGGCCTCCACGTCCGGCACCTCGCCGCAGGTCAGCACCGAGTTGGCGCGGTTGGTGACGCCGTCCGCGGCCCGCAGCGTCCAGCCTCCCAGCTCTTCGCGCTCCAGCGCCGGCCAGCCACGGTCGGCGAGGCGGTCGAGGTCGGCGGGCTCCGGCAGGCGCATCCGTCGAATGTATCCCGCTGCCGCCGCGCGCCGCGGAGGCGTACCGTGCCTCCCATGACCGACACGAAGGACGCCGCGCCCGCAGCCGGCGCCGAGCCGTTCCCCGCCGCGGAGATCGCCGGCCTCAAGGCCAAGACCGTGGCGCACGTCGTCCACTACCGCCGGAAGACCTACGTCACGCTGCCGTCCGAGGGGTACGCCCTCCTGAAGCGCGTGCGGACCCTGCTGCGCGACGGCACCACCGACCTCGTCCCGCTGGTGCACCGCGACGGCTTCGTGTGGCTGGCGATCGGCCCGAACATCCCGATCGCGGTGGACGAGGTGGAGACCGACACCGGCGAGAGCGAGAAGCACACCCTCAAGCGGCTCGGGCTTCGCTGACCGGCGGGCGTCGACCGGTCGATTGGACCTACTGCGGGCGCTGAGGCCGGGGCTATGCTGACGCCGTGAGCGCAGACGCCGGCTTCGCACCCCGCACCGCCCGACACGACGGAACGCGCACCCGGACGCGTCGCCGCGTCGCCGCCGCACTCGTCGGGGTGGCCGTGCTGGGCCTCCTGACCGGCTGCGACCTGCTGGCCCCGCAGGACACCACGTACATCCAGGAGACCGCGGACGGCGTGAACGGCGACATCGGGCCGATCTTCATCGGCAACGCGGTGCTGCTCACCGCGCAGGCGTCCTCCCCCGTCAGCCTGGTCGCAACCCTCGTCAACCAGGGCGACTCGAGCGAAGAGGTGCGCATCGTGACGACGGCCGGGTCCGAGACGGTGACGGTGAAGCCCTCCGAGTCGGTGCAGCTCGGCACCCCCGACGGCCAGACGGTCACCTTCGACGGCCTCGACGCGAAGCCGGGCGCGCTGGAGCCGGTGACGTTCCAGACCAGCACGATGACGGAGACGCTGAACGTGCCGGTGCTGGACGGCTCGCTGCCGCAGTACCAGGACCTGGTGCCCTGAGCGGCCCTGCGCCCGCGAATTACCACCCCAACTGGGGCGGCGCCGCACCCGTTTCCTGAGAACTCCATCACCTCCAACCGGCGATGACCCAGCGGGGAGGCCGTAGGTTGGAGCGTCAGCCAACGAGGAGGTCGCGTGTCGCAGCAGGTTCAGGAGGAGTCTCTCCAGCTTCGGGGGACGCTCTTCGACGGGGACGAGCGCACCGACGTCGGGTCGCTCGCCGAGCTCATGGACGAGCTGCAGACCTCGACCGGGTTCGGTTACCTCGAGATCCAGGACCCCGACCGGCTGCAGCTCGCCGAGCTCGCCGACCGGCTCGGCGCGCACGACCTCGTCCACCCGCCCGCGTCGGCCTCCGCCGGGCACATGCCGATGGTCGCCGGCGAGCACGTGCGCCTCTCCACTCACCGGGTGCAGCTCGAGGAGCCGACGTTCCAGCTCGTCGTCGCGGACCTCCACATCTACGTGCTGCCGCGGCTGCTGATCCTCGACCACGACGGCGACTTCGACTTCGAGCCGCTTCGGGCGCGCCTCGCCACCGAGAAGCGGCACCGTGACCAGGGCGTCGGCTGGCTGCTGTGGATCGTCCTCGACCAGCTGCTCGGCGAAGCCGGCGCGGCCCTCAACGCGCCGGACGACGAACTCGACGACATCGAGGACATCCTGCTCGCCCCCGGCGCGAAACCCGCCGTGATCCAGAACCGGGTGTACCAGCTCCGCAAGTCGGCCTCCCGCCTGCGCCGCTGCCTCCTTCCGCTGCGCGACGCGGTGGACGCCCTGCTGCGCCGCGAGGCGGACTGCGTCAGCACGGGGCTGTTCCCGCTGTTCCAGGGCCTCTACGACCGCGGCGTGCACCACGTCGAGTGGGCGGACTCGCTGCGCGACCTGGTCACGGCGCTGTCGGACACGCAGATCGCGATGGAGGGCAACCGGCTCAACGTGATCATGAAGAAGGTGACGAGCTGGGCGGCGATCATCGCGGTCCCCGCGGCGGTCACGGGCTTCTACGGGCAGAACCTCCCGTACCCGGGGTTCAACACGATGGGCGGTCTGTGGACGTCGACGCTGTTGATGGTCGTCGGGTGCGGCGGGCTCTACATGACGTTCAAGCGCAAGGACTGGCTGTAGGGGCCGCTCCCGGGTTCGGGGACACGTCACCGAATTCTGGAATACCTTCCCAGGTCGATGTGTTCACATGTTTATAGCTGGGCAATGGAGCCTCGTGATCCTGTTTCCACCCTCGAGGAGTCCCACCCCATGTCGCTGACCGACACCGTCACCCGTACCGCCGACACGTCCTTCCCGCTGCTGCCCGTGCTCGCCGAGCGCTGGAGCCCCCGCGCCTTCGACACCGAAGCCGCGATCGACGAGGACAAGCTGACCGCCGCCCTGGAGGCCGCCCGCTGGTCGCCGTCCGCCAACAACTCGCAGCCGTGGCGGTTCATCGTCGCGCGCCGCGGCAGCGAGGCGTTCGACGCCATCGTCGCCAACCTGATGGGCTTCAATCAGATGTGGGCCGGCGCCGCCGGGGCGCTCGTCGTCGCACTCGCCGAGGCCGTCGACGCCGAGGGCAACGAGCGCCGTTGGGCCACCTATGACGTCGGCCAGGCCGTCGCGCACTTCAGCGTCCAGGCCCACCACGACGGCCTCCACACCCACCAGATGGGCGGCTTCGACCCCGCCGGGATCCGCGCGGCGTTCGGCGTCGAGGAGCGGTTCGTGCCGGTCTCCGTCACCGCCGTCGGCATGCTCGGCGACGTGGACGCACTGCCCGAGCCGCTGCGCGAGCGCGAGCTCGCCCCGCGCACCCGCAACGCGCTGAACGACGTCCTCCTCGTCAACTCCTAGACATGCTCGAAGGGCACGTCGTTGTCACTTTCCGCATGGAAAAGTGACAACGACGTGCCCTTCGGCGTTCCAGGCTAGGGGCGGACGAGGGTTTTGATCGCGCGGCGCTCGTCCATCGCGGCGTAGGCTTCGGCGATCTCGGAGAGCGGCAGCTCGAGGTCGAAGACCTTGCCGGGCTCGATCGCGCCCGACCAGACGTCCTGCAGCAGCTCCTCCACGTAGTTGCGGACGGGAGCGACGCCGCCGTTCACGCCGACGTTCGTGTTGAAGAGGGTGCGGATGGGCAGCTCGGCGCCGCCGTTCGGGACGCCCACGTAGCCGACCATCCCGCCGGGACGGGCCGACCGGATGGCCTGGTCCATCGACTCCTTGGTGCCGACGGCCTCCAGGACGCAGTCCGGTCCGATGCCGTCGAAGAGCTCCTTGACGGCCGCGATGCCCTCATCGCCGCGCTCGGCGACGATGTCGGTCGCGCCGAACTCGCGGGCGAGCGCCTGGCGCGACTCGTGCCGTGACATGGCGACGATGCGGGAGGCTCCGAGGCGCTTGGACGCGAGCACGGCGCACAGGCCGACCGCGCCGTCGCCGACCACGACGACCGTGCTGCCCTCGGTGACGCCGGCGGAGACGGCGGCGTGGTGGCCGGTACCCATCACGTCCGACAGGGTCAGCAGGCTCGGGATGAGCTCCGCCCGCGGGTACTCCGGCGTCGCGACGAGCGAGCCGTCGGCGTGCGGGACGCGCACCTTCTGGCCCTGGCCGCCGTCGGCGAAGCCGCCGACCTGGTCGTCGGCGCCCCACCAGCCGCCGTGCAGGCAGGAGGTGCTGACGCCGTTCTTGCAGTTCTCGCAGGTCATGTCGCAGTCGTAGAACGGGGCGATCACGAAGTCGCCGACCGAGATCGTGCTCACCTCGGAGCCGACCTCCTCCACGACACCGACGAACTCGTGGCCGATGCGGCGCGGGGAGGCGGTGGGGGTGACGCCGCGGTACGGCCACAGGTCGGACCCGCAGACGCAGGCCGCCACGACGCGCACGATGGCGTCGCCACCGGTCGAGAGGACGGGGTCGGGGACTTCTTCGAGGCGCACATCGCGCTCTCCGTGGATGATGGTCGCAAGCATGCCTCCCAGCCTACGCGCGGCAGGTGAATACCCCCTCTCTGCGGGCCAGAGGAGCGCCCGGTGGATGCCCTAAGCTCGCATCCGTGCTCCGCGGAAACCCCCGCCGCGACGAGCCGAGGAAGGATCGCCCGTGCCCGAGGTATCGCGACGTGCCGTGATGGCGCTGCGCATGCTCGTGCTCGGGGCGTCCGAGCGGGGCGCCGGCGATCTGCGGGCCGTTCGGCTGCGTCCCGTCGAGCCCGTGGAGACGGCGCCCGAGCTGCCGGCGACGTCCTCCGCCGTCCTCCCGGGCGCGGTGACGCTGAGGCCTTCGACCGCCGCCGACGAGCCGTTCCTCCGGCGCGTCTTCCGGGATGCACGACGCTGGGAGCTCCCGGGAGCAGAGGGCGCAGAGCTCGATCCGGCGCTCGGACCGAAATACCGCGCGCACTCGGCCGACCGTCGCGACCGCTACCCCGACGCCGAGACCTCCGTCGTCCTGGAGGGCGGGGAGCCGGTCGGCATCGTCACGCTCCACGACGAGCACGGCCGCACGCACGTCGTGGAGCTGGCCGTGCTCGCCGAGCACCGCGGCCACGGCATCGCCTCCCGCGTGCTGACCGGGCTGCTCGCCTCCCACCGCCGGCTCACGGTCACGGTGTGGGAGCAGAACCGCGCCGCCCAACGGCTGTACGAGCGGCACGGCTTCGCGGTCGTCGCCGAGCAGTTCGGCTACCTGCTGATGGCGACGGAGGCCGACCGCTGACGGCCGGCCCCGGCACCGGCGGCTAGGCCTGCTCCTCCCGGACCGGCGCGACGGCCAGCCGCTCGCCGGACGGGTCCAGGTCGACCCGCACCGTGTCCCCGTCGCGGATCTCGCCCGCGAGCAGCTCGGTGGCGAGCCGGTCCTCGATCTCGCGCTGCATCAGCCGGCGCAGCGGACGCGCCCCGTAGATCGGGTCGTAGCCGCGCTCGGCCAGCCAGCGCCGTGCGTCCGGGGTGACCGCCAGCTCCAGCCGGCGCTCCTCCAGCCGCCGCATCAGGCGGTCGATGTTGAGCTCCACGATCTCGCCGAGCTCCTCCTGGGTGAGGGTCGAGAACACCACGATGTCGTCCAGCCGGTTGACGAACTCCGGCTTGAACGCCTGCCGCACCATCTGCAGTACGGCCTCCTCGCGCTCCATCTCGTTCAGGGTCGGGTCGACCAGGTGCTGGCTGCCCAGGTTGGAGGTCAGGATCAGGATGGTGTTACGGAAGTCCACCGTGCGGCCCTGGCCGTCGGTGAGGCGGCCGTCGTCCAGCACCTGCAGCAGCACGTCGAAGACCTCGGGGTGCGCCTTCTCCACCTCGTCCAGCAGGATGACCGAGTACGGGCGCCGCCGCACGGCCTCCGTGAGCTGGCCGCCCTGTTCGTAACCGACGTAGCCGGGAGGGGCGCCGACGAGCCGCGAGACGGAGAACTTCTCCCCGTACTCGCTCATGTCGATGCGCACCATCGCCTTCTCATCGTCGAACAGGAACCCGGCGAGCGCCTTCGCCAGCTCGGTCTTGCCGACGCCGGTCGGGCCGAGGAAGAGGAACGACCCGGTCGGGCGGCCGGGGTCGGAGATGCCCGCCCTGGTGCGCCGCACCGCGTCGGCGACCGCCTGCACGGCCTTCTTCTGGCCGATGATGCGGCGGCCGAGCTCGTGCTCCAGGTTCAGCAGCTTCTCGGTCTCGCCCTGGGTGAGCCTGTCCACCGGGATGCCGGTCCAGGCGGCTACGACCGCGGCGATGTCGTCGGCGGTCACCTGCTCGTTCACCATCCGCGGGTGGCTGTGCTCGGCCTGCTCGGCCTCGGCCAGCTCGCGCTCGATGCTCGGGATGGTCTCGTACTCGATCTTGGAGGCCTCCTGGTAGCGGCCGTCGCGCAGCGCGAGGTCGCGGTGGGTCTTCGCCTCCTCGAGCTGCGACCGCAGCGCGCCGACGCGGTTGAGCGCGGCCTTCTCGGCGCGCCAGCGCTCCTGGAGCTCTTCGAGGATGTCCTCCTGCTCGTGGAGGCGCTGGCGGAGCTGCTCCAGGCGGTCCTTGCTGGCGTCGTCCTTCTCCTTCTTGAGCGCGAACTCCTCCAGCTTCATGCGCTCCACCTGGCGCTGGAGGGTGTCGATCTCGACCGGGGCGGAGTCGATCTCCATCTTGAGCCGGCTGGCGGCCTCGTCGATCAGGTCGATCGCCTTGTCCGGGAGCTGTCGCGCGGTGATGTAGCGGTTCGAGAGGGAGGCCGCGGCGACCAGGGCCGAGTCCTCGATGGTGACGCCGTGATGCGCCTCGTAGCGGCCCTTCAGACCGCGCAGGATGGCGACGGTGTCCTCCACGCTGGGCTCGCCGACGTAGACCTGCTGGAAGCGGCGCTCCAGAGCGGCGTCCTTCTCGATGAACTCGCGGTACTCGTTGAGCGTGGTGGCGCCGATCAGCCGCAGCTCGCCGCGGGCCAGCATCGGCTTCAGCATGTTGGAGGCCGCGACCGAGCCCTCCCCACCGCCGGCGCCCATCAGGATGTGCAGTTCGTCGACGAAGGTGATGATCTCGCCCTCGGCGTCGTTGATCTCCTTGAGGACGGCCTTCAACCGCTCCTCGAACTGGCCGCGGTACATCGCGCCGGCGACCAGGGCGGAGAGGTCGAGCGTGACGAGCTGTTTGCCCTTGAGCGAGTCGGCGACGTCGCCGGCGACGATGCGCTGGGCCAGGCCCTCCACGACCGCGGTCTTGCCGACGCCGGGCTCGCCGATGAGCACCGGGTTGTTCTTGGTGCGCCGGGTCAGCACCTGGCTGACGCGGCGGATCTCGGCGTCCCGCCCGATGACCGGGTCGAGCTTGCCGCTCTTCGCGATCTCGGTGAGGTTGATGCCGTACTGTTCGAGCGCGCTCTTCGCGTCCTCCTGCGTGGAGGGGGCGCCCTGCATGTTCGCCATGCTGGTGGGTTTCCTTTCGAAGTCCTGTGACAAAGTTGAGTCTACTAGGCTCAACTTTGAATCGGCCAGAGGCATTCCGATGCGACTACCCTGACTCCCATGATCGACCCGTTGGACGCGCGAGTGGTACTGCTCGACGGCCAGACCGCGGCGACGCTCGCCCAAGTCCTGCCGCTGCTGCTGCTGACGCTCATGGTCGAACTGCGGCGGGTGGAGGTCCACCGGCGCGGGCGCATCCGGCTCACGCGCACACTGCTCGCACTGTTCTTCATCGTGTTCGGGATCGTGGAGCTGGTGCTGGTGATGTCGATCGACGGAACGTTCATCCCGTTCGAGTGGACCGACCTGTTGCTGGCGCTGCTGATCTTCGGACTGCTCGGGCTGCTGTTCGGGCTGTCCCTGCTGGACGCGCCCGGTGCGCGAAGGCGCGCCCGCGACGACGCGCGCTCCGAGCACCCGCGCACCTGAGCCGCCGAAGGGCACGTCGTTGTCACTTTCGCGGGCGACAAGTGACAACGACGTGCCCCTCGGGTCAGGACGTCAGCTGCGGTTGGCGGGGGTGTCGGGGGTGTCGGGGGGGGAGTCCTCCGTTGGCTGCGGGCGCCGCCGCGTGAGGAGGAGGATGACGACGCCGATCACGGCGAGCGCCACGATGCCGATGGCGATGCCGATGACCAGGCCGAGGTCGTTGCCGGAGGAGGCCTTGGTGGGCACGGCCGTGGACACGGTGGAGGTCGGCGCGGGCGCGGCGGCGCCGGGGGTCGCGACGGCATTCGACCGGGCGCAGCGGGAGGCGGCGCTGCCGGGCGCGGCGGCCGTCCCGGCCGGCGGCTGGTACGTGAAGCCGTACGAACCCGACACCGTGTGGCCGTCCGCCGAGACGACCTGCCAGTCCACCGTGTACCCGCCGGCGACGCCGAGCGCCACCGGGGCCGAGACCGCGGTGTCGAGGATGGTCGGGCATCCCGTCTCGTAGTGCTTGCCTGACGCGTCGGTGACCCGGAGGATCGCCGACGACCCGTTGCCGCCCAGGTCGAGCACTCGGTCGTTGAACGTCAGCTTCACCTGGGTCAGCGGCTCGGTCTGCGTCGCACCGCTCGCGGGCGACGTGTCCACCAGGTAGTCGTGGGCGCTCGCGGCGACGGACGGCGCCAGCGCCAGCGCGACCGTCGCCAGGAGGCCGCCGACCCCGGCGAGCACGCGTGTCGTCATCCTCGTCATGTCACTGCTCCTTCTGGGCCGTCCGCGGCCGTCTGGTCGCCGCGAACACGGCGACGACGAGCGCGATTGCCCCCAGCGCGAGGCCGCCGATACCGAGGCCGATGGCGACCGCCGCGGCGCCGGGCGAGGCGGCGGCGCTGGAGGGCGACGTCGCGCCGGAGGTGGCGAGCACGCTCGACGCGGAGCCGTCCGCGGCAGGTGGCGCGTCATTGATGTAGACCGTCGGCGCGGGGTGCTCCGGCTCGGCGCCGGAGGCCGGCGTCTTCTGGTCCCAGTTCACGACCGTGCCGTCCGAGTAGTACTGGTGGACAGGGAGGACGATGCTGCCGGTGTCGGGGATCGCGCCCGCCGAGATCACGAACTGCTGGAACTGGCCCGGCGCTACCTGGACGCCGGACGCGGCGGTCCAGATGACCTTGACCGGAGCCTCCGTGACTGTGCCGTCGTCGGTCTTGATAGGCGTGGCCAGCTTCTCGGTGACCACCTGCGTGCTCCAGCCGGCGATGGGCTGGTAGGCGACGGAGCCGAGCGGGGTGCTGGTCGGGAGGTCGACCTCCAGCTTGACGGTGCTCGCGGACGCGGACTCGGTGGGGACCTTGAAGGTGAGCGTCGGATAGCTGCCCGGCGCGGCCTGGTTCGGTCCCACGGTGACGTGCGCGCTGGCGGCGAGCGGCGACGCCAGGGCGAGGGCGATGGCGGCGATCGAGGCGGCGCCGGCGATGCCCCAGGTGCGGGTGCGAGCGGTGCGGGTGCGGGCGGTGCGGATGCGCGCGTGCGTGCGCGCGGGAGTGCTGTTCATGGGTTCGTCCGGTTTCTCGGCCGCGCGGAGGCGGCCGGGTGAGGAGAGGGTGAGCTGCCTTCCCCGGCGGCGAGCGAGTGCACTCAGCCGGCCGGGATGACGGCCCGCGGCGGACCCCTGTGCCGCAGAGCGCCGATCAGCGCCTCCACCCCGTGCAGGGTCGCAGGGACGGTGTCGATCGGCGTGGAGATTCGGCCCAGCGCCGGCGTCACCGCGGCGACGCGGTCGACGAACCGGCGCAGCCGGAAGAAGGTGAACCGCGCGACGGCGAGCACCGTCCGCTCGCCGCGCAGCAGGACGGCGATGGTCAGCGCGGCGGCCGCGGCGTGGGCCAGCCACATCCAGACGTCCTCGCCGAGGAAGGTCGGGCCGGCCGTCACAGCGTCGGGCGCGGTGCTTGCGCCCGGCACCAGCGTCAGGTGCATGCCCGCGTGGAGGTGGCCGCCCATCGGCATCCCGCTGAAGCTCGCCGACGGGCTCAGGGTGAACAGGGCGTGGAAGAGGAACTGGCTGACCGCCACCGACAGTGTCACGCGCCAGAGCGCGACCCGGCGGCCGACGAGGACGATGCTCGCGAGCGACGAGAAGACCAGGCTGAGCGTGAGGGCGACGGCGCTGGGCGCCTGGCCGCCTCCCGCCATGTGGAACAGGGCGGCGACGAGCGTCGCGACGCCGGCGGCCGCGAAGCCGCGGACGACCCGGGCTCCGCGCGAACTCATGCCCCCACTCTACGCGGCGTCGAAGAGCCGTCCAGGCGCACAAACGCGACCCGCCGAGCACCTCGGGGTCAGAGGGTGCTCGGCGGTCGCGTCGGGCCGACGGCGGCCGCGTTCTGCTCGGGTCAGAGCGCGGCCGGGTCCCTGTCGTCGATGTTCGCAGGGGCCTTCGCGTCGAGCTCCGCGGGGAGCTCGAGCGGACGACGTGTGTAGTACGCCTTGCCCTTCCGGTAGAAGAGCACCAGCGGCACGATGCCGATGGCGATCAAGCCGACGCCGAGGACGTTCACGATCGGAGTGTTCTGCGTGATGCCCATCACGAAGATCACACCCATGAAGATCGCTCCCGCCAGCGGCCAGAGGAAGATCAGGATGGCGTTCTTCACCGACTTGAACAGCACCCGCCGGTAGGCGACCACCACGGCCAGCCCCGCGAGCGTGTAGTAGAAGGCGATCTGCATGCCGATCGAGGCGATCGCGTTCGTCATGATCTCGCCGACCGAGCCGAGCAGGTTGGAGCCGACGAACAGGATGATCGAGACGCCGACGACGATGAGCGTCGCGAACGCCGGGGTCTTCCAGCGCGGGTGGATGCGGCCGAACGCCTTCGGGATGGTGTGGTCGCGGCCCATCGCGAACAGCGTGCGGGTGACCTGGATGAGCGTGGTCTCCAGCGTCGCGATGGTGGACAGCGCGACGGCGACCACGAGGATCTTGCCGCCGATGCCCGGCCAGACGGCGTCGCCGAGGACCGAGAGGATGTTGGCGCTGTTGTTCTCGATCGTCTTCGACGGCAGCATGACGAGCGTCGCGATCGTGAAGATCTCGAACAGCAGGAACACGATCACGATGCCGATGATGCCGGCCGAGCCCGCGTTCTTGTGGCCGTCCTTGGTCTCCTCGTTGAGGTTCGAGGAGACATCCCAGCCCCAGTAGTAGAAGGCCGCGATGAGGGCCGCCGAGACGAACACGCCCTGGCCGGTCAGGTGGCTGAAGCCCAGCCAGTCCCACGAGAAGGACGGTCCGGCGTGGCTGCTGGTCGCTGCACGCACGATCATCAGCACGGCGAACAGGACGAGGATGCCGACCTCGATGAGCGACATGACCCACTGCGCGCGGGCGGTCACGTGCACGCCGAACAGCACGCACGCCGCCATCACGAGGAACCAGATGGCGCCGACGCCCGTGATGAGCCACGCGTTGTTGGCCTGGTCGGGCGCGAACAGCGTCACGGTCATCGCGCCGGCCGGGAGGGCTCCCGCGACCATGAAGATCGTGGCCGAGATGACCAGCGCCCAGCCGGACAGGAAGCCGAGGATGGGGTGGAGGGCCCGCGCGACCCAGGAGTACGTGGCTCCCGCGTTCACGTCGGCGCGGCCGAGGTAGAGGAACGCCCACGCGATGCCGAGCATCGGGATGCCGCACCAGAGGAGTGCGGCGGGCGCGCCGAGTGCTGCGGCGCCCACGAGGGTCGCTGTGGTGGCTGCGATCGAGTACGCGGGCGCGCTGCCCGCCACGGCCATCACGATGGAGCCGGCGGCGCTCACCCCGTCCGCCTGCAGTGCGTGTTTCTCTTCGCCCCCG
This sequence comes from Leifsonia sp. NPDC056665, assembly GCF_042791795.1. NCBI lineage: Bacteria > Bacillati > Actinomycetota > Actinomycetes > Micrococcales > Microbacteriaceae > Leifsonia > Leifsonia sp. NPDC056665. The sequence goes on along the minus strand of NZ_JBHTXK010000003.1, from coordinate 47,218 downwards.
CGAGGGTCGGCTCCGTTGCCGAGTGCTACGGAATCCGGCCGGGAATATTCCTGCGTCATTGCTCTCCCTGGCTAGGGTCGCGTATGCGACAGGGGGACGTTAGCAATTCCCGGACCCGAGGACAAGCCTTTTCGCCACGAAATCGGTTGTGAATGTGAATGAAACAGACGAAAACCGAGGCGGATGAGGGCCTACTCAGAGATTATCGACACTTTTCGTCCCGAGCGGCGGGGTCTCGACGGCCCCGCGGGACGGCTGGGCCGCGCGTTCGGTGGTGTGGTCGGCCTCCGACAGGACGAAGGTGGACCGCTCGGGCGTCCCTCCCGCGAGACGGAAGCCCAGTCGGAGCGCCAGCCGGGCCGACGACGTGTTGGACCGCTCGATGACCGCGGTCACCAGGCAGGCGCCCAGCTCGTCGAAAGCGACGTCGAGCATCGCCCGGGCGGCCTCCGTGGCGTAGCCGTGGCCGCCCTCCGCCGTGAGCTGCAGCCAGCCGACCTCCGCGATCCGGGTCTCCGGCGCGACCGTGCGCAGGTGCAGGGAGACGTCGCCGATGACGCGGCCGTCGTGCTCGACCGCGAGCACCAGGAGGTCGCCGGGAGCGGAGAGCGTGCGGTGCGCCGTGCGGGCGAGGAGGTGCGCGCCCACTTGACGCGAGGTCCGCAGCGGCCAGTCGAGGCCGCGGCGCACCTCCTCGTCATCCTCGATCCGACGCCAATCGGCTGCGTCCGCCGCGCGGTAGGGCCGCAGCAGCAGGCGGGCCGTCCTCACCTCGTGCGCCTCGACCGGCAGCCCGAGCACCGGCGCACCCCACAGGGAGCGCAGCGATCGCAGCGGGCGCGGGCGGCGCGGGAGAGAGGTCACAGCGTCCTCCTCTCCTGCTTCGACGGTAGAACGGGCGTGCTATGGCTGCGCTGCGACCTCCGCGGTCAGCGTGAGAAGCCCGGAAGCGTCGCATAGCCTACGCACAGGGCGTTGCGGTCGACCCCCGACGGGGTGTCTTCAAATCCGGGGCCGAATGTGCCTAGGGTTGCCCATGAGCGGCGACGAGGAGCGGCAGCCCGGGAAGGTCTCCCGGCGCACGGTCATCGGTGTGTCGGTGGGCGCCGTCGCGGTGGTGGCCGCCGGAGCGGTCGGCGTCGGCTCGCTGCTCTCCGCGTCCAACCGGTCGACGCCGGGCGGGACGCAGCCCACCGGCTCCGGGATGCTGACGGTCGCGCACCACGGCGGCTCCCGGGATTGGCCGGAGATGTCGATGCTCGGCTACCACAACTCCGTCCTCCTCGGGGCCAGGGCACTGGAGGTCTCGCTGGCGCGCACGAGGGACGGGGTCTGGTTCGGGCTGCACGACGCCACCCTCGACCGCACGTCGGGGACCACGGACTTCGTCGCGGCCGCGCACACCTGGGCGGAGGTCTCCCAGCACCGGATCTCGGCCGCGGGGACCACCAACCCGTCGCAACCGGCGCAGCCGTACGCCCGCTTCGAGGACATCGTCGCCGCCTATGCTGCGACCCACGTGCTCTACGTCGACCCGAAGGTCGTGCCGGCCATCCACTTCCCCGAGCTGTTCGCGATCATGTCCCGCACGCCGTCGCCGACGCGCGCCTTCGTGGCCAAGGGCTACTGCACGGCGACCGACTGGCCGGCCCAGGCCGCCGCGCGCGGTTACCGCGGCTGGGGGTACTACTACGCGTCGGAGGTGGAGGCCGACGCGAAGCTGCTGACCTCCACGCAGGCGCGCTGGACGACGCTGGGCCTCGACTACAACGGCTCCCCCGCAGTGTGGGAGCGGATGCGGAAGCTCGGCAGGCCGGTGCTGGCGCACGTCGTCCCTGACGCCACAGCCGCCGAGACCGCACGGAAGCGCGGCGCCTCCGGCATGGTCGTCTCCGGCGTCCGCGAGGTCCTCGCGCCGAAGGGCACGTAAACGCCCTTAAAACGCGGTTTGAGGGGCGTCTACGTGCCCCTCGGCGGTGGCGGGTCAGGGGCGGCGGGAGGCGGTGACGGTGAATTTGGGGTTGCGGGCGATCTGGCGGGTCGGGCCGACGGCACGCTCCAGGGCGGCACGGTAGCCGAGGTGCGAGTTCCACACCGTCCACAGCTCGCCTCCCGGCGCGAGCACCCGGCCGGCGTCGGCGAACATCCTGTGCGCGATCCCGGTGTGCACGGCGCCGCCGATGTGGAACGGCGGGTTGAGCACGATCAGGTCGGCCGACCCGTCCGGCTGCGAGGCCAAGCCGTCGTCGCGCACGACCTCGACCCGGTCGGCGACGTCGTTCGCCGCGGCGGTCGCCCGCGCCGAGGCGACCGCCGCCGCGGACTGGTCGGTCGCCATCACGCTCAGGCCCGGCCGGGACGTGGCGAGCGCGGAGGCCAGCACACCTGTTCCGCAGCCGAGGTCGATCGCCGTCCTCGCCTCCGGCACCGCGTCGCCGAGCACGGTCAGCAGGAACCGCGTCCCGATGTCCACCGTCGCGCCCGCGAACGCCGCGCCGTATGCGCAGACGTGGAGGCCTGTCGCCTCGTCGAACGCCCGGTCGGGCCAGCGGTCGAGCGCGAGCTCGGCGGCCGGCTCCGGCGTGCGCGCCGTGAGCACGCGGGCCTTCTGCCGGGCGAGGGACGCCTGCACGTCGCCGAAGACCTCTCCCAGCACGCCGTTCATCGCGGTGGTCATGTGCTTGAGCATCCCGCCCGCGAAGACCACGACCTCCGGATGCGCGTGCTCTGCGGTCAGCGCGGCGATCTCGGCGAGCGCCTCCAGGCTCCGCGGCAGGCGCAGCAGCACTGTGCGGGCGCCGGCGACGAGGGAGGCGTCGAGCGGCCGGTGCTCGTACGCGCCACCGAGCCCGAGGTCGTCGGAGTTGGCGTCGAGCGCCCGCTCGGCGGTGAGCGGGTCCTGGTGCACGCGTATGCCGCGGGCGCCGCGAGACGCCGCGGCGAGGGTGAGCGCTCCGTACGCGTCCCCGATGACGACCAGCCCGTCGCGGAGGACGTCGTCGCCGGCGAGGTCGGCGATCAGCCGGTCGGCGGCGTCCGACGCGAAGAGGTTCTGCGCTTCGACGTCGGGGCGGCGGCGGAGGCGCTCGTAGGGGAACACCGGTTCAGTCAATCAGACGGGACCGCGCGGTGTGGTACTCCTGAGCCATGACCGACCCCGACCCGCACGTCCTCGCGCCCGGACTCGCGCCGACGCCGTTCACCGCCGCGGAGATCCGCGCCGGCTGCCCCGAAGGGCGGGTGTCGGTGGTCCGCCACCCCGACGGGCTGACCGCGATCCGGTTCGCGGAGGGCGACGAGGAGGGCGCCTGGATCGAGGACACGCCCGTGGACGGGGAGGGCCGGCCCGCCGGCGGGGTCGAGCGCGAGCGGTCCACGTGGCTGGAGCTGCAGGAGCACGCCGCCTTCCCGGTGGAGAACACGACGATCGACCGCGTGGAGCTTCTCGGGCCGCTGGACCAGCGCCGGTGCCTTCGCTACAGGGTGCGGCGCGGGAATGCCACGCTCCTCTTCTGGTTCGCGGTCGACCTCCCGGGGATGCCCATCCGGGTGGACCGCTGCGAAGGCGGCGTGACGCTGACCACGCTCGAGGTGGTCAGGGTCTCCGGGATCCCCGTGCCTGGAAGGTGACGTCGCCTAGAACGTGACGTCGGCGGTCCCTACGACCTCCGCCGTGCGCCCGGGCGCCCGGTGGTTGCCCCAGTACAGGTTGGTGTGCGCGATGACGAGGTCGGGCGTCGGCGCGCCCCACTCGCTCAAGTCCTCCGTCGTGTGGGCGTCGCCGACAAGCGTCACGTCGTAGCCGCGCACGAGGCCGCCGTGGATGGTCGAACGGATGCACTCGTCCGTCTGCGAGCCGGTGACCACGAGCCGGCCGACGCCCGCGGCGGCGAGCACATCCTCCAGTTGCGTCTCCTCGAACGCGTCGGCGTAGTGCTTGGGCACCAGCGCCTCCGCGTCGTCGCGCGACAGCTCCGGCACGTACTGCCACGCCTCGCTGCCGTACTCGACGTTCTCGTCGGAGTGCTGGATCCAGACGACCGGGACGCCCTCGGAGCGCGCCCGGTCGACGAGGCCGCGGATGTTGCCGACCACGTCGTCCCGGCGGTACGCGCCGCCGATGACACCGTTCTGGACGTCGATCACCAGCAGTGCGGAGCCCTCGCGGCCCTGGAGTGTCGTCATGTCGTCCCCCTCACCGCACCGACGGTACTCGGGTCGGCGGCCGGAGGAAATGGTGCGCCCCCTCGGCCGGATCATCACGGCCGAGGGGGCGGGCTTCTGTGGGACGGCGCACTGCCGCCCCGGGTCACACGGTGAACCGGATCGGCTCCCCGAGCGTCGCGACCGACGTGCCGACCTGCACGGCATACTCGCCCGGCTCGGTGCGCCAGGCGTGGTCGTCGACCGACCAGTGCTGCAGGGAGCGCGGTTCCAGTTCGACGGTCGCGACCGCGGCCTCCCCCGCCTCCGCACGGACCAGGGCGTAGCCCGCCAGCCAGAGCACGGGCCGCTCGATGTCCGAGTCGGAGACGCGCGACAGGTACACCTGCACGACCTGCTTGCCCGCACGGTCGCCCACGTTGGTCACCGGGACGCTCACTGTGCGCCCGTCGAGGGTCGCCTCGCCGAGCTCCCACTCGGTGTAGCCGAGGCCGTGACCGAACGGGATGGCCGGGGCCGGGCCGCCGAGGGCCGCGCGGCGCAGCCACTCGCGGTAGCCGACGTTGAGCTTCTCGTCGTAGAACAGCTTCCCGTCGATCGGCTCGACCTGCCAGACCGGCACGTCCTCCTCGTCGGCGGCCCAGGTGGTCGGGATGCGGCCGCCGGGCTCGCGGGCGCCGGTGAGCACGTCGGCGAGCGCGCCGCCGGTCTCCTGACCCGGGAACCAGGTGAGCAGCACGGCCGGCGCCTCCTCCAGCCAGGGGAGGATGACGGGGCCGCCGGAGTTGACGACCACGACCGTGCGCGGGTTGACCGCGAGCACCCGGCGGACGAGCTCGTCCTGGCCGTCCGGGAGGCGCAGGCCGGTGCGGTCGAAGCCCTCCGACTCCAGGGTCTCGGTCGTGCCGACGACGACCACGGCGACGTCGGAGGCCGCGGCGAGCTCGACCGCGCGCGCCAGTTCGGCCTCGGGGTCGGCGAACGGCTCCTCGTAGCCGAAGGTGAACATGACGGCCGCCAGCCCGGCCTGCTGCTGGGGGCGGTGCTCCAGCCGCAGCGAGACGCTCTGGCCGGCCTTCAGCTCGACGGGGAACGACTGCTTCGGCGGGTTGAGGAACGCCATGAACGGGTCGGTGCCCTCCGGGAAGAACAGGCCGTCGCTCTTCAGCTCGCCGTCCACCTCGAAGCGGAACAGGCCGAGGCCTGCGAAGCCGACCGAGTACTCGCCGTCCTCGGGCGCGGTGAACTCGGCGGTGGCCTCCACCACGGCGGTCTCGCCGAGGATCGGGTCGCCGAGCCAGACCAGTTTGCCGGAGGCGCGGTGTTCGTCGAGCAGCACGGCGCCGTCCTCCGCGAGGAACCGGACGTGCACGCCGGGCTCGCCGGTCACGGGGTCGGTCGCCACGCGCGCGTCGATCGGGAGGACCGACTCCGACGACTTCACGCCGGCCGCGTAGCGGACCCGCTCTGCGCCGAACGCCTCGACCAGCCCGTCGAACGGGGTGACGACGTGGTCGGGGAACACCGTCGCGGAGCCACCACCCTGCGTGCGGGCGATGCGGGCATGCTCGCCCACCCCGGCGACGGTCGGCGCGGCGGCGGGGTCGAGCGGCAGCACGCCGTCGTTGCGCACCAGCACCATCCCGTCGGCCGCGGCCTCGCGCAACAGGGCGTCGATGCGCTCCTGCGGCCACGGCTCGGCGAGCGGGGCCGCAGCCTCCACACCATCGAGCGCGCCGAGGCGCCCGGCGAGCCGGAGGATGCGGCGCACCTTCTCGTCGATGGCGGCCTCGTCCACCTGGCCGGCCTGCACGGCCTGCACCAGCGCGTCGCCCCAGACGCCCTCCGGGCCGGGCATCGCGAGGTCCTGCGCCGAGCTCCCGGCGGCGACGGTGTCGCGCACGCCCATCCAGTCGGAGACCACGACGCCGTCGAAGCCCCACTCCTCCTTCAGCGGCGCGCGCAGCAGGTCGTTCTCGGTCATCGTGACGCCGTTGACCGAGTTGTAGGAGGACATCACCAGCCAGGCGCCGCCCTCCACGACCATGCGCTCGAACGGGGCGAGGTATACCTCGCGCAGCGTCCGCTCGTCCACCTGCACGTCGACGGTCATCCGGTCGGTCTCGCTGTCGTTCGCCACGTAGTGCTTGGGCGTGGCGCCGACACCGCAGGACTGGATGCCCTTCACGGAGGCGGTGCCGACGACGCCCGAGAGCCACGGGTCCTCGCTGTACGCCTCGAAGTGGCGGCCGCCGCGCGGCGAGCGCTGGATGTTGACGGTCGGGCCGAGCGCGACGCCGACGCCCTTGCGGCGGGCCTCCGCCGCGATGAGCTGCCCGAGCCGGTGCACCCGCTCGACGTCCCACGACGCGGCGAGGGAGGTCGGCGACGGGAGGCTTGCCGAGGAGTCGCGCTCGTCCCAGAGCTGGCCGCGGACGCCGGCGGGGCCGTCGGAGACCACGATGGTCTCCAGGCCGACCTGCGGCTCGTCGTGAAGGGTCCAGAAGGACGCGCCGGTGAGGAGGCGCACCTTCTGCTCGAGCGAGAGGGAGCCGAGCAGGCCGTCGAGGAACTCGTCGGCGACGTCGGTGGCGGTGGTGGTGTCGGTCATGACGGTGGTGCTCCTAGCGGACGGACTTGATCGGGAGGACGGCGAACGCACCCAGGAGGGCGATCACGATCCCGACCGGGAACAGGGCGGCGTAGCCGCCGAAGGTGAGGATGATCAGGGCGGCGATCCCGGGGGCGAGGGTCTGCGGGAGGGTGGCCGCGATGTTCAGGACGCCCAGGTCCTTGGCGAAGTCGTCCTTCGACGGCAGCACCTCGCTCATCAGGGCCGTGTCCACCGCCTGGAAGGCGCCGAAGCCGAGACCCGCGACGAACGCGAACAGCATCATGCCGACGATCGACGGGAAGATGAGCGGGAACAGCATCGAGACAGCCATGACGCTGCCCGCCACGATCACGACGACCTTGCGGCGTCCGAGCTTGTCGGACAGCGGACCGCCGATCAGCGTGGTGATGATCGTGCCGACCATGCTGATCAGGCTCAGCAGCGGGACGTAGCCGCCGGCCTTCGCACCCAGCCCGACGTAGTCGCGGAGGATGTAGAGCTGGTAGCCGGTGACCATGAAGTAGCCGGCGTAGAGGAGCAGGCGGCCGGTGAATCCCCAGAAGAAGTCGGGGTGCTTGACCGGGTTGACCCAGAACGTCTTGAGGAAGGCGCCGAGGTTGAGCGGCGGCTTCGGCTCGCCCTTGTTCGAGCGGTCCGGGTTGAAGACGACAAAGAGGACCAGGACGATCACGGCGATTCCGGCGAAGACCAGGTAGCCCAGCGACAGGTTGGACAGGAACATGGCGCCGACGATGCTGCCGCCGAGCGCGCCCACCATCAGGCCGAGCCCGGAGAAGGCGGAGAACGATCCACGGGCTCCGCTCGGCACCCGGTCGGGCAGGATGGCCGACAGCGGTCCCTGCGCGAAGTTGTAGCAGACCTGCACCATCACCCAGCCGATCCCGATCTGGAGGATGGTGTTCGACGAGCCCATGAAGATGAGCGAGAGGCCGCCGAGGAGGGCGCCGGCCACCATCCAGGGCGCGCGCCGGCCGAACCGGCTCCTGGTCCGGTCGGAGACCAGGCCGGCGATCGGCTGCGCGATCATGGCCGCGAACGCCCCGATCGTCGCGATCAGACCGTACGTCCCGACGCTCGCCTTGTCGCCGACGATGTTCGCGATCTGCGTCGGGAGGAGCAGCCCGGGGACGGCGCCCCAGATGCTGAACACAGCGACGTTGGCGACCGCCATCCACAGCATCAGCTTCAGCAGCTTGCCGCGCACCTTGACCTTCTGCGGCGCCTGGGCCGACACCGCGGAGGTCGGGGCTGCCGAGAACGCCGAGTCGGCGGTGGTCAGCGTCGAGCCGAGCGCCACGCTGTCGGGCGCGCCGGAGAGGTTCGGGGGGAGGGTGGGCTGGACCGGGCGGGGGCCCTCGGGGAAGTCATCAGACGGCGTTGTCACGGGAGGTTGTCCTTTCAGAGCAGGCGACGTTGCGTGCTAACACGCGTAACCATACGCCACCGCCTTCCTCGAATACAAGCCATCGCTCGGTTTTGCTGACGCGAGTAAGCAGATCCATTGCCGAGACATAGACTGAGCACACCATGTTCACGCCCCAGGTCGTCAAAGCCCCGACCAGCGCCGACGTCGCGCTCGCGGCGGGCGTCTCGCGCGCGACCGTGTCGTTCGTCCTCAACGACAAGCCGAACTCCCGGGTCTCCGACGACACCAGGCACCGCGTGCTGGAGGCCGCCCGTCTGCTGGGCTACACGCCCAACACCGCAGCCAGGTCACTGGCGAGCGGCGAGTCCGTCGCCGGGCTGCTCGTCGCGTCCTCCGCGATCGACCACGGCGCCACCGTCGCCCGGGCGCTGGACGCTCTGCTCTCCCGCACCGTGGACGACGGCATCGACGCCCTCCGGCACGCCGACACCGCGACGACCGGGGCGGAGGCCGGCCAGCTCTGGGCCAAGCTGCGGCCGGAGGCCGTGCTCGCCGAGGCCGCGCGCTGCGACGCGGAGGCCACCGAGGTGCTGCGGCTCGCAGGCGTGCGCGCGCTCGTCGTTCACGGCACCGTGGCCGTCGACTACGCGCCGTCGCTCGTCATCCCACAGCGCCCGTTCGGCGGCCTGGCCGTCGAGCACCTCGTGGCACTCGGCCACGACCACATCGTCTACCTCGCCCCCGCAACGCCCGGCCCTGCAGCCGCAGAACGCCTAGCGGGCGCCCGGGAGACCGCCGACCTGCTGGGCATCCGGCTCGACGTCACGCACGCGGCCGCCTCGGCCCGCACCCTCCGCGACTGGGCGCACGGCCGCCGCTACGACACGCACGCGCCCACCGCCATCGCGGCCTCCGACGACGGCCTCGCGATGGCCGCGATCCGCGCGCTCGCGGACGCCGGCCTCCGGGCGCCGGCCGACCTCTCGGTTGTCGGCGCGGACGACCACCCGGGAGCGGCGGACTTCCTGCCCCGGCTGAGCACGGTCACGTTCGACGCGGACGCGCTGGCGGGGACGCTCCTGGATGCCTTCGCGCGCATGCGCGCCGGCGAGCGGGTGGAGCTGCTGGAGGCGCCGCCGATCCGGCTGGAGGCGCGGGAGTCGTCGGCGGCGCCGACGCGCTGACGACGGCGCCACCCCTCCACGAGCGGCACCCGGTTACGGGGCCGCCCTCCGTCCGAAACGCCCAGTCGGCCCGCTTAGGCTTGAAGCCGTGGGGACTCTCGCTTGGCTCACGCTCGCTCTCGGGCTGCTCGCCGCCTACCCGGTGGTGCGCTTCGCCGCGCGCGGATGGCGGTTCCGCGCGGGGTCGACCGTGCGCGTCGTCGTCATCGGCCAGGTCGTCGGGCTCGCCTTCATCATCGCGTGGTGCCTCTTCGCGCCGCGGGCCGACCTGGGCGGGATCGGCTGGTTCGCGATCGCGCTGGCCTCCGTCGCGATCCCGCTCGCGCTCGGGGACGCGCTGCAGTCGGCCGGCCGGCTCCGGGTCCTCTCGATCGCGCTCACAGTCGTCATCGGGCTGACCGGGGTCGCCGCCGGAGCGCTCACCATCGCCCCCACCCTCGCGACGGCGACGGTGGCGGGGAAGGCCGTCCCGGTCACCGAGCAGACATTGACCAACGGCGCCCAGCTCACCGTGCGCATCCCGCCGACGGCCTCCGGGTTCTCGGCCCGCGACGCGCACCTCTTCGTGCCGCCGGGCTGGCTGCGCGACCCGTCCAGCACGCGTCCCGTCGTCGAGATGATGATGGGGCAGCCGGGCAACCCCACCCTCGGCGCGACGCTCGACGCCCTCCACGGCATCGGCGGCGAACGGCTGGACGACGCGCCGTTCATCCTCGTGGTGGACCAGCTCGGGAACATCAAGGCCAACCCGCCGTGCAGCGACACCAGCGCCGGCAAGCTCGACACCTACCTGTCGAAGGACGTCCCGGCCTGGATCCGCGGCAACCTCCCCGTGAGCGGCGACCGCGCGAACTGGGCGATCGCCGGATACTCCCACGGCGGCGAGTGCGCGGCCTACCTCGGCGCGAAGCACCCCGGCATCTGGGCGAACGTCGTGTCCATCTCCGGGCCGGACAAGCCGGGCGAGCACCGGCCGTACTACACGCGCGACACCTACTACGGCGGCAGCCAGGCGACCTACGCGGCCACCTGGCCGGCGAACATCCTCGCGTCCACCCGCTACCCGCAGCCGACGAGGGCGATCTTCGTCACCGGCGCGCTGGACACCCACTTCCGCCCGCAAGTGGAGGCGACCGCGACCGCCGCCGAGAAGGCCGGGTGGAAGGTCACCTACTGGGCCGTGCCGAACTCCACCCACACCCAGGCGCTGGAGCCCGGGCTGAAGACCGCGTACAACCAGCTCATCGGCGTGTGGGTCTCGTCCGGCGCCGTGGCGGCGCAGGCCGATCGGCTGCTCTGCACTCCGGACCAGAACGCGCGCGCCTGCGGCCTGACGCAGGCGGGGTCGGTCGCCGGAACCGTAACGATCGTCGACCTCAGCGTGCTCGCCGTGTTCCTCGGGGCGCAGCTGCTGCTGTTCTTCCGCCGCGGGCGCCGCCTCCGCGCCGAGGCCGACCCCGCCTGACCCGCCCAGCCCGCACTTTTCGTGCCGAATGTCCCGTATCGCGTCGCTATTCGCGACATTCGTGCCGAATCGCGGCGGCTACGCGGCGACGGTGTCGCGCGCGGCGCTGAACGCCGCGACGCAGCGCCGGATCTCGTCGTCGGTGTGAGCGGCCGAGAGCTGCACGCGGATCCGCGCCTTGCCGCGCGGCACCACCGGGAACGAGAACGCCGTCACGTACACGCCGTGCTTCTGCATCTCGTCCGCGATGCGGGCGGTGAGCGCGGCGTCGCCGAACATCACGGGCACGATCGGGTGCTCGCCCGGCAGGAGGTCGAAGCCGGCCTCCGTCATCAGCTCGCGGAACAGCGCGGCGTTCGCGACGAGGCGCGCGCGCAGCTCGTCCGACTGCTCCAGCAGGTCGAGCGCGGCCAGCGTGCCGGCCACGATCGACGGCGCGAGCGTGTTCGAGAACAGGTAGGGCCGGGCGCGCTGGCGCAGGAGGTCGACGACCTCCTGGCGGGAGGAGACGTACCCTCCCGACGCGCCGCCGAGCGCCTTGCCGAACGTGCCGGTGTAGATGTCGACCCGGTCGGCCACGCCGCAGAACTCCGGGGTGCCGCGACCGTGCTCGCCGATGAAGCCGACGGCGTGCGAGTCGTCCACGAAGACCAGGGCGCCGAACTCGTCGGCCAGGTCGCAGATCTCGGCGAGCGGGGCGATGTAGCCGTCCATCGAGAACACCCCGTCGGTGACGACGACGGTGTGGCGCGCGCCCGCGTCGAGCGCAGCGGTGAGCTGGGCGCGGAGGTCGTCCATGTCGCGGTTCTTGTAGCGGAACCGCTGGGCCTTCGACAGGCGGATGCCGTCGATGATGGAGGCGTGGTTGAGCTCGTCGGAGACGATCGCATCCTCCGCGGAGAACAGCGTCTCGAACACACCGCCGTTGGCGTCGAAGCACGACGAGAACAGGATCGTCGCCTCGGTGCCGAGGAACGCGGACACCCGCCGCTCCAACTCCAGGTGCTGCTCCTGGGTGCCGCAGATGAACCGCACGCTCGCCATCCCGTAGCCCCAGTCGTCGAGCGCGGACTTCGCCGCGTCGCGGAGGGCGGGATGGTCGGCGAGACCGAGGTAGTTGTTGGCGCAGAAGTTCAGCACCTCCGCGCCGTCGGCGGTGATCAGCGCCGCCTGCGGGCCGTGGATGCTGCGCTCGCGCTTGGTGAGCCCGGCCTCCTCGATCTCCGTCAGCTGCGCCGCGAGGTGGTCGCGAAACGTCCCGTACATCAGAGCTCCGTCCAGTCGAGGATGACCTTGCCGCCGCCGGCCGCCGCAGCCGCGGCGAACCCCTTCTCCCAGTCGCGGGCCGCGAAGCGGTCGGACACGATCGAGGCGATGGAGTCGTGCAGCGGCTTGGAGGTCTGCAGCATCGCACCCATCGCGTTCCAGGTCTCGAACATCTCGCGGCCGTAGATGCCCTTCAGCGTGAGCATGTGCGTGACGACGATGCCCCAGTCGATCGCGATCTGCTGGCTCGGGAGGCCGAGCATCGCGATGCGGCCGCCGTGGTTCATGTTCTCGATCATCGAGGGCAGCGCGGTGGGGGCGCCGCTCATCTCGAAGCCGACGTCGAAGCCCTCGCGCATCCCGAGCGCCCGCTGGGCCTCCCGGATGTCGTGCTTCGAGACGTCGACGGTGAAGTCCGCGCCCATGCCCTTCGCGAGCTCCAGCCGCTGCGCGCTGACGTCGGTGCCGACGATGAAGCGGGCGCCGACGTGGCGGGCGACGGCGATGGCCATCAGCCCGATCGGCCCGCAGCCGGTGACGAGCACGTCCTCCCCGACCACCGGGAACGCGAGCGCGGTGTGGACGGCGTTGCCGAGCGGGTCGAACAGGGCGCCGACCTCCGGCTCGATGCCGTTGTGGTGCACCCAGACGTTCGTGGCGGGGAGCACGAGGTACTCGGCGAACGCGCCGTCGCGCTGCACGCCAACGCCCTGGGTGCGGATGCACATCTGGCGGCGGCCGGCGCGGCAGTTGCGGCAGGTGCCGCAGACGATGTGGCCCTCGCCGGAGACCTTGTCGCCGACCTCCACGTCGTGGACGAGGGAGCCGACCTCCACGACCTCGCCGTAGAACTCGTGGCCGGGGACCAGCGGTGCGGCGACGGCGGAGGCCGCCCAGTCGTCCCACCGCAGGATGTGCAGGTCGGTGCCGCAGATGCCGGTGCGCAGCACCCGGATCTTGACGTCCTCCGGCCCGATCACGGGCTCTGGAACCTCGACCAGGGCCAGACCTGGCGCGGCTTCGCTCTTGAACAGGGCCTTCATGTTCGCCATCCTCGTGGGGTTGTGCGGGTGCGTCTTCGCTGTGGCCGCCGTGCCTTGTGAGCGTGGAGGCCGCGCACCAGCCTACCCGCGGCGCGGGCTGGTGCGGCGCAGATGACGGACACGCGTGCGCGTCGGTAAGCTCTCCGCCATGACGGGCGAACTGGTCGGCGGCAGCACAGGCGGCGCCGCCGTACCCGTTCCCGGCGGCCGGCCGTGGACCGACGCCGACAGCGCGCTCTGGCACACCGCGCGCATCCTCGACTCGGTGGAGGGCGGTGTCCTTCCCGACCAGGGCATCCGTACGCTGTTCCCGCTGCACCCCGGGGAGGTCGCGCTCGCGCAGGGCACGTACACGCTCGACTCCCTGCGCGCGCTCGGCGACGGCAGCTACCAGCGCACCGGCTCGTTCGCATTCGGCTTCGGCGTGGTCGGCCTGGCGGTGACGGCCGGCACGCTCGCCGCCAATGCCTCGCGGAACAACGCCGCCCGCGCACAGGCCGCGGCCGACGCGCAGGTGGTCTGGCGGCCCGACCACGCGGGCCTGCTGACGGTCACGAACCTCGGCTTCTTCATCGTCACGAGCAGCGGCACGTTCTGGTGGGAGTGGGCGTCCGTGGACCTCATGCAGGTGGTCGCGTTCAACACAGTGGTGCTGCAGGGCCGCTCGGACCGCGGCCCCGTCACCTGGCGCGTCTACTCCCACTGGGCGGAGCTGCTGTTCGGCGTGTGGGCGCAGGCCCGGCATCCCGGCCACCCGCAGCTCGACGGCCGGGCGTGGCTGCCGGAGCGGTGGGAGGCGTGGGCCGGGTCGGTGGGGCATCCGCTGCCGCCCGCGTAGCGTTAGAGTGCGGTCATGAAGCGCGCACTCATCGTGATCGACGTGCAGAACGAGTACGTCACCGGCAACCTGAAGATCTGCCACCCGGACCTGATGACCTCCATCCCGAACATCGAGGTCGCGATGGACGCGGCCGCCGACCACGACGTGAAGCTCGTGCTCGTGCAGCACATCGAGGACGAGGGGTCACCGGTGTTCGCGCGCGGCTCGGAGGGCGCCGCCCTGCACTCGTCGGTCGCCGACCGCACGCCCGACCTCCTGGTCACCAAGCAGGGCGTCTCCTCGTTCGCGGGCACCCAGCTCGAGCAGTGGCTGCGCTCGGAGGGCGTCGACACGGTGGCGATCGCCGGCTACATGACCCAGCACTGCTGTGCCGGTACGGCCCGCGACGCAGCCGCGCTCGGCTTCACGGTGGAGTTCCTCTCCGACGCCACCGGAACGCTCGACCTCGTGAACGAGGCCGGCTCGATCTCGGCGGACGCCCTCCACATCAGCGTGCTGGTGACGATGGACTCGGAGTTCGCCGCCGTCGCGACCACCGAGGAGTGGACGCTGGCGGTGGAGGCCGGCGACGCCCTCCCGGCCTCGAACCTCTGGGACAGCACGGGCCACGCCCGCGTCCCGGGCAAGCACGAGGAGCTGCACAAGCTGATGCGGGAGGTCCGCGCGGGCATCGACAGCGACATCGCGGCCGAGGAGGCGCGCGAGTTCCGCAACACCCTCTACGTCGGCCAGGGCGCGTCCTCGTTGCTATAACGACCACCGCCGAGGGGCACGTAAACGCCCCTAAAAGCGCGTTTTAGGGGCGTTTGCGTGCCCTTCGGTCGTGTACAGATCCGCAGGCCCGCGGCCGCCTGGCTGAGAGCAGCCTCCACGCCGTCCCCCGCCCGGTGAACGCCGCGTGAAGCGTGGGCGAGCAGTTGCGTCGGCGCATGGCACCTGCTGCGCGCGCGGGCCACGATCGACGAGGTTGAACGCCCCCGTTCGGGGGCGGCCTCTCGAAAGGATGCTGATGGCCCCCATCAGACGGACCGCACGCCCCCGGGTCCTCGCAGCGAGCGCCGCCATCGCCGGTGGAGCGCTGCTCGTCGGCGTCACCGCCGCGCCCTCCCTCGCCGACGAAGGCCAGGGCCACGGCGCCCGCGCCGACGTGAAGCACGTGCTCCTCCTCTCGGTCGACGGCCTCCACCAGAAGGACCTCGACTGGTACGTCCGCACGCACCCCGCGTCCGCGATGGCCGCCCTTGCCGCCCACGGCACCGACTACACGAACGCCTCCACCCCGGTCCCCTCCGACTCGTTCCCCGGGATGGTCGCCCAGGCCACCGGCGGCAACCCGGGCACCACGGGCGTCTACTACGACGACACCTACAACCATGCGCTCCTGCCGGCCGGCACCACGAACTGCGTCGGCGTGAAGCCGGGTGCGGAGGTGGCCTTCACGGAGGCCGCCGACAAGAACCAGGCGAGCATCGACGCCGGTCAGGGTCTCGCCGGCCTCCCCGGCAGCATCCTGTCGATGACGGGCACCCCTGTCAGCCTGCTCGACCCCGCGCAGCTCCCGGTCGACCCGGCCACCTGCAAGCCGGTCTACCCGCACCAGTACATCAAGGTGAACACGATCTTCGAGGTCGCCAAGCAGGCCGGCCTCCACACGGCGTGGAGCGACAAGCACCCCGCCTATGAGATCCTCAACGGCCCGTCGGGCACGGGCGTCGACGACCTGTTCACGCCGGAGATCAACAGCAACGCGGCCGCGCCGTTCACCGGTGACTGGACGCAGGACAACCTGGCCACGCAGCAGTACGACGGCTACAAGGTGCAGGCCGTGCTCAACGAGATCGACGGCAAGGACCACTCGGGCACGAAGGCCGAGCCGGTGCCCGGGATCTTCGGCATGAACTTCCAGACGGTCTCGACCGCGCAGAAGCTGCCGACCTCGGACGGGCTCACCGGCGGCTACCTGGCCGACGGCTCGACCCCCGGCCCGCTGCTGACGAAGGCGCTCGCCTACGTCGACGCGTCGCTGGGCGCGTTCACCTCCGAGCTGAAGAAGACCGGTCACGCCGGTGACACGACGGTCATCCTGTCGGCCAAGCACGGCCAGTCCCCGACGAACCCGGCCGCCCTCAAGCGCGTGGACGACGGCCCGATCATCGCCGGCCTGAACGCCGCGTGGAAGGCCGCCCACCCGGCCGCAGGCGACCTCGTCGCGTTCTCGACGGACGACGACATCATGCAGCTCTGGCTGAACGACCACACCCAGGCGGCAGCGGACTTCGCCAAGCAGTACCTGGCGACGCACGCCGCGGCGGGCAACACCATCACGAAGGCGCCGGTCACGGTGCAGGCGTCGGGGCTCACGACTATCTACGCGGGCGCGGGAGTGGCGAAGTACTTCGGCACCGCGGCCTCCGACGCACGCATCCCGGATGTGCTCGGGATCGCACAGACCGGCGTCGTCTACACGGGTGGCACTGCGAAGATCGCGGAGCACGGCGGCGCGAGCGCCGACGACCGCAACGTCCCGATCCTGGTCTCGTCCCCCGGCGCGAAGCACGCGCAGCGGATCGGCGCCCCGGTCGAGACGACGCAGATCGCGCCGACCATCCTGAGCCAGCTCGGGCTCGACCCGCGCGCCCTCCAGGCGGTGAAGATCGAGGGGACGAAGGTCCTCCCGGCTTCGAAGCACTAGCGAACACGACTGAGGGGCACGTTGTTGTCACTTTCCGACCGGAAAAGTGACAACGACGTGCCCCTCGGCGTTGGGCGCTAGCGCTCCAGGGGGCGCCAGACGACGATCTGGTTGCTGCGGCGGACGCGGGTGCCTGCGCGCATGGAGACGACTTCGCCCTCCGAACCGGCGGCGAAGACGCGCCGGCCCGGCCGGTTGAGCAGCTCGTCGGCGAGCGCCGACTCCAGGTCGCGCACGCGGTCGCTCAGCGCGTTCACGTGATCCTCCAGCTCCAGGATGCGTCGGATGCCCTCCAGGCTGACGCCCTCGGAGCCCAGGCGCGCGATCTCGCGGAGCTTCTCGACGTCGCGCATCGAGTAGCGCCGCGACTTGCCGGCCGTGCGGCCGGGGCTCACGAGCCCGAGCCGGTCGTACTGCCGGAGCGTCTGCGGGTGCATCCCCGCCAGCTCGGCGGCGATCGAGATCACGAAGACCTGCGTGTTCTCATCCATGGCTAGCCCCGAGCCTTGGCCAGGATGTCCTCTCGCGGGTTCTCGTCGGGAAGCTTCTCGGCGAAGGCCTCGAGAGCCTCCTTGGCGTCACTGGACAGGTGCGACGGCACTGCGACCTGCACGACCGCGAGGAGGTCGCCCGTGCCCTTCGCGGTCTGCACGCCGCGGCCCTTCACCCGCAGCACGCGGCCGCTCGGGGTGCCGGGGGCCACACGGAGCTTGACCGGCTCGCCGCCGAGCGTCGGCACCTCGATGGTCGCGCCGAGCGCGGCCTCCGCGAAGGTGACCGGCACGGTGACGCGGAGGTTCAGGCCGTCGCGCTCGAAGACGGGGTGCTTGCGAACGGCCACGGTGAGGACGATGTCGCCGGCCTCCCCGCCGTCCGGGCTGGGCTGGCCCTTGCCGCGCAGCTTGATCTTCTGGCCGTCGGCCACGCCCGCGGGGATCTTGACCTTGAACGGCTTGCCGTCCGCGGCCTGGAGGCTGATGGTCTCGCCCTTGGTGGCGGTGACGAAGTCGATGGTGGTGTGCGCGGTCACGTCGTTGCCTCGCGTCGGGCCGCCGTAACCGCGGTAGCCGCCGCTCGTCGTGCCGAACCGGCCGTTGCCGAACAGTCCGCCGAAGACGTCGTCGAAGCCGCCCTGGCCGCCGCCCTGCTGGAAGGCCCCACCTCCTGGAAAGTACTGGCGCTGGCCGCCCTGGCCGCCGCCGAACATCCCGCCGAAGACGTCGTCGAAGCCGCCCTGGCTGCTGGAACCCGGGGCGGTGAACCGCGCCCCGGTGCCCATCGCGCGGATCTGGTCGTACTCCTTGCGCTGCTCGGGGTCGGCGAGCACCGAGTGGGCCTCGCTGATCTCCTTGAACTTGGCCTCGGCGGCCGGGTCGCCCGGGTTGGAGTCCGGGTGGTACTTGCGCGCGAGCTTGCGGTACGTCTTCTTGAGGTCCGCCTCGCTGACGTCCTTGGAGACGCCTAGGACCTTGTAGAAGTCCTTGTCGAACCAGTCCTGGCTTGCCACGGCGCCTCCTCTCCTGCCTGAGCTGTCGTGGTCGGTGCCCTCGTGGGGCCCGCTGTCTGTTTCGAAGTCTGCATGTGTCGTGGCGCGAGGAGCGGCGGGACACGCATCCCGCCGCTCCTGGCGCTCATCGTCCGGCCGGTCAGGCCGGGGTGGCGACGACCACCTTGGCGACCCGCACCACGGTGGAGCCCAGCCGGTAGCCGGTCTCCACCACCTCCGCGACGGTGTCGGCCGTCACGCCGGGGGTGGGCTGCTGGAAGATCGCCTCGTGGACCTGCGGGTCGAAGGGCTCGCCCTTCTCGCCGTACGGGGTGAGACCGAGCCGCTCGACCGCGGTGCGCAGCTTGGCCGCGATGGTCGCGAACGCGCTGCCCTCCGTGAGGTCGCCGTGCTTGTCGGCGCGCTCCACGTCGTCGAGCACCGGGATGAGGCCCTTGACGGCGTCCCCGATCGCGCGCTCGCGCTCGATCTCCCGGTTGGCCTCGGTGCGCTTGCGGTAGTTCGCGTACTCCGCGGTCACCCGCTGGAGGTCGGCGAGCCGCTCCGCCGCGAGCTGGTCGGACGTGGTCTGGCCGGAGAGAATGTCGAGGTCGTCGTCCGACAGGACGCTCGCCTCCTCCTCGTCGGCCGGACCGACGTCGACCAGCTCCTCGTGCGAGAGGTCGTGCTCTTCGCCCTGCGGCTCGCGAACCTTGCCGGTCTCGGGGTCGATCCTCCGCTTGTCGCGGATGATCGGCTCCTCGCGCTCCGGCTCCTCCGAACCGGCCCCGTCTCGGTTCTTGTCGACCATGGTTACTTCTTCTCCTCGTCCTCGACGACCTCGGCGTCGATGACGTCCTCATCGTCGGAGGAGGAGCCCTCGCCCTCTGCGCCCGCCTCGCCGGCGTCGCCGGCCGGGGCCTCGGACGCCTGCGCGGCCGAGTAGATCGCCTGGCCGATCTTCTGCTGGCTCTCGCTGAGCTTCTCGTACGCGGTCTTCACGGCCTCGTCGTCGTCGCCGGCGAGCGCGGTCTTCAGCGCGTCGATGTCGCCCTGGACCTCGTTCTTGACGTCCTCGGGGAGCTTGTCCTCGTTGTCCTTGATCAGCTTCTCGTTCGAGTAGACGAGCTGCTCGGCCTGGTTGCGGGTCTCGGCGGACTCGCGGCGCTTCTTGTCCTCCGCCGCGTGCTCCTCGGCCTCGCGCACCATGCGCTCGATGTCGTCCTTCGGCAGGCTTGAGCCGCCGGTGATCGTCATCGACTGCTCCTTGCCGGTGCCCTTGTCCTTGGCGGACACGTGCACGATGCCGTTGGCGTCGATGTCGAAGGTGACCTCGATCTGCGGGATGCCGCGGGGGGCCGGGGCGATGCCGGTCAGCTCGAAGGTGCCGAGCGGCTTGTTGTCGCGGGTGAACTCGCGCTCGCCCTGGAAGACCTGGATCGCGACGGACGGCTGGTTGTCGTCGGCCGTGGTGAAGGTCTCGCTGCGCTTGGTCGGGATGGCCGTGTTGCGCTCGATGAGCTTGGTCATGATGCCGCCCTTGGTCTCGATGCCGAGGGACAGCGGGGTTACGTCGATGAGGAGGACGTCCTTGCGCTCGCCCTTGAGGACACCGGCCTGCAGGGCGGCGCCGACGGCGACGACCTCGTCCGGGTTCACGCCCTTGTTGGGCTCCTTGCCGCCGGTCTCCTGCTTCACGAGCTCGCTCACGGCGGGCATGCGGGTGGAGCCGCCGACGAGGACGACGTGCGCGATGTCGGACACCTTGATGCCGGCCTCGCGGATGACGTCCTGGAAGGGCTTCTTGGTGCGGTCGAGGAGGTCGCTGGTCATCTGCTCGAACTGGGCGCGGGTGAGCGTCTCGTCGAGGTTGGCCGGGCCGTTCTCGGTCAGCGACAGGTAGGGGAGCTGGATGCTGGTGCTCATCGAGGAGCTGAGCTCCTTCTTGGCCTGCTCGGCGGCCTCCTTGAGGCGCTGCAGTGCGATCTTGTCCTTGGAGACGTCGACGCCGGTGGAGTCCTTGAAGCGCTTGATCAGCCAGTCGACGACGCGCTGGTCCCAGTCGTCGCCGCCGAGGCGGTTGTCGCCGGCGGTCGAGCGGACCTGGATGGTGGAGAAGTCGTCGTCCTTGCCCACCTCGAGGAGGGAGACGTCGAAGGTTCCGCCACCGAGGTCGAAGACGAGGATGAGCTCGTCCTCCTTGCCCTTGTCGAGGCCGTACGCGAGGGCCGCGGCGGTGGGCTCGTTGATGATGCGCAGCACGTTGAGGCCCGCGATCTCTCCGGCCTCCTTGGTGGCCTGGCGCTCGGCGTCGTTGAAGTAGGCCGGGACGGTGACGACCGCGTCGGTGACCGTGTCGCCGAGGTACTGCTCGGCGTCGCGCTTGAGCTTCTGCAGGATGCGGGCCGAGATCTCCTGGGCGGTGTACTTCTTGCCGTCGATCTCCTGGGTCCAGGTGGTGCCCATGTGGCGCTTGACGGACGAGATGGTGCGGTCGACGTTGGTGACCGCCTGGCGCTTGGCGGTCTCGCCGACGAGCACCTCGCCGTCCTTGGTGAAGGCGACGACGGAGGGGGTGGTGCGGAAGCCCTCCGCGTTGGCGATGACCGTGGGCTCGCCGCCCTCGAGCACCGAGACGACGGAGTTCGTGGTTCCGAGGTCGATTCCTACTGCACGTGACATATGTGCTTTCTCTCCTTTGTTGCTGGCGTTGGATAGCCGGTGAAGTAATGGGGGTCAAGAGTTGAGCCTCGACGGCTCAAGCCTGACATCCCGGGTGGGAGGCTGTCAAGCCGTGCGGATCAAAACTTGAGTACCTTTGACTCAACTTTGAGATCGAGCGGTCTATTCCGCTCAGCCGAGAACCGGGGCGTCGCTGTCCGACGGCGCCGGATCCGGGAGGCGCCGCATCCGCAGCGCATTCCCCGCGCCCAGCAGGCCCGCGGCGAGCGGGACCAGCAGCGCGACCTGCAGCGCGATCGGCCGCGACTCGGTGTTGATGCGGACGACCTCCGCGCGCACCTCCGGCGTCTCGGTGGCGAGCTGCTTCTCGAGCTGGGTGTTCGACATCACCTGGGCGTCCTCCTCCAGGGCGGTCGCCACCTGCTGTTTGTCGGCGGAGGGGAGCACGGTGCTCGCGTTGGTCATCGCGGTGAAGGTGAAGGCCAGCGTCGCCAGCATGATCGCGCCCGCGAAGGCCAGGCCGAACGACAGCCCGAACGAGCCCGCGGCGGAGTTGACGCCCGCGGCCTCGCTGACCCGCTCGTCGCTGATCGGCGACAGCGTGTAGTTGTTGAGCTGCGAGACCAGGAGACCGAGGCCGCCGCCCGACACGATGAGCGGAATGGTCAGGAACCAGCCGTTCGTGGCGATCGGGACGATCGGCAGCAGGATCGCGACGCCGATCACGGTGAGCAGGAAGCCCCACAGGATCAGGTTCGCTGGGCGTCCCTTCGCCCTCCGGCCGGCGAGCAGCGCGACGACGAACATGCTCAGCGACAGCGGGGCGATCGAGAGGCCGGCCTGCAGCGCGTTGTACTCCAGCACCATCTGCAGGTAGATGGGCAGCGCGATCATGGTGCCGCCGAGCGCCACCTGCTGGAGGAGCTGGCCGCTGACGCCCGTGCGGAACAGCTTCGACGAGAACAGGGCCGGGTCGAGCAGGGTCGGCTTGGCGCGGCGGGCGCGCGAGCGCAGCCAGAACACCAGGCCGACGAGCGCCGCGACGCCGACGACGATCAGCAGGAGCACGTACTGGCCGCCCTCCTGCCAGACCAGGATGCCGGTGACGATGCCGCCCATCCCGACGACCGACAGCAGCGCGCCGAACAGGTCGATCGAGCGCGAGCCGGTGTACGGGACGTCGTGGACCAGCCCGATCCCGGCGAGGACCACCGCGATGATGACGGCCTCCAGCAGGAACCCGACTCGCCACGACAGGAAGGTCGTGATGAACCCGCCGAGCAGCGGCCCGACCGCGGCGGCGATCGCAGCGGACGCGCCGACCAGCGCGTAGACCCGCTTCTGTTGCGCGCCCTCGAAGTTGCCGTGGATGAGCGACTGCATCGCCGGCAGCAGCAGCGAGGCGCCGATCCCGCCCACGACGGCCCAGAAGATGATGATCGCGAGGAGGTTCTGAGCGAGCGTCATCGCGACCGCGCCGACCGCGTAACCGAGCAGGCCGAGGATGTAGGCGAGCTTGCGCCCGATGAGGTCGCCGGTCTTGCCGCCGATCAGGATGAACGCGGCCGAGACCAGGGCCTCCAGCGCGATCGCACCCTGGACTCCGCTGACCGTGGTGTGGAGGTCGTGGACGACGGCGGAGATCGACACGTTCATCAGCGAGGTGTCCACGACGAGTACGAACATCGCCATCGCGAGGAGGATCGCGAGGCGGACGTTGAAAGGCGCGTCCCCGCCGGCCCCGCTGCCCCCGCCGCTCATGCGCACAGGAAAGCACAGCGGACGGACGTTTGGCGACAGCCGATTCACACCCGTTCCACAACCCGCGTCGATAGCGTCGGGGACATGGATTCGGACCCGGCCCCGCTGCTCTCCACCCGGGCGATCGAGGCCCTGCAGAGCATCGATCCGGCCACGCTGAGCGAGGTGCAGGCGTTCCGCGAGGACTTCGCGCGGTTCATCATGCCGTACAAGTTCGGCATCGACGAGATCTCCACCAAGGTGTCCATCCTGCGCGAGGAGTTCGCCGAGCTGCAGGACTACAACCCCATCGAGCACATCTCCAGCAGGCTGAAATCGGCCGAGAGCCTGGAGCAGAAGGTCATCCGCAAGAACTGCGAGCCGTCGTTCGAGGCGATCCGCGAGGCCATCACCGACATCGCGGGCATCCGGATCGTCTGCTCGTTCGTCTCCGACGTCTACCGCGTGTTCGAGCTGCTGACGGCGCAGGAGGACGTGCGGGTGCTGCGGGTGAAGGACTACATCGCGCACCCGAAGCCGAACGGCTACAAGAGCCTGCACGTCATCGTCGAGGTGCCGGTGTTCCTCAGCGGCGGCCCGGTCGCGGTGCCGGTGGAGGTGCAGCTCCGGACGGTCGCGATGGACTTCTGGGCGAGCCTGGAGCACAAGATCTACTACAAGTACGACGGCGAGGTGCCGGAGGCGCTGCTGCGCGACCTCACGGCGGCGGCGGGCACGGCGGGGCAGCTCGACATCACGATGGAGGACATCCACCGGCAGGTGCGCGGGGACGGCGGGGCGGAGCAGTACGCGTTGCCGGTGTCGGTGTAGCGATCGTCGTTTGGCGCGCGCCAAGCATGCGAGGATAACCCGGTGAGCGAGAGCACCGAACCGTCCGAGCAGCCGGCGGACGCCGAATTCCCGCGGCGCCGCTCGCGCGCGCTGGTCATCATCCTTGTCATCGCGGTCGTCGTCGTGCTGGCCGACCAGCTCACCAAGCTGTGGGCGACCGCCAGCCTCCAGGTCGGCGTCTACCACTCGCTGATCGGGAACCTGCTCGGCATCCAGCTCATCTACAACTCGGGCGCGGCGTTCTCGTTCCTGGTGGACCAGACCTGGGTGTTCACGATCATCGCCGCGCTGGCGGTCGTCGCGCTCCTCTACTTCTCGCGGCGGGTCGGCGCGCGGTCGTGGGCGGTCGCGTTCGGCCTCCTGCTCGGTGGCGCGGTGACCCATCTCGGCGACCGGCTGTTCCGGGCGCCGTCGTTCGGGCAGGGGCACGTTGTCGACTTCATCGCCTACGCGAACTGGTTCATCGGGAACGTGGCGGACATCGCGATCTTCTGCGGCGCGGTGCTGGCGCTCATCCTCGCCGTCGTCGGCGTCCCGCTCCGCGGCGGCCCGCGCCACACGCACGGCGACGATTCCGCACGAATCGCGGACTAACGGAGCGCAACATTCGTCACGAATCGCCGCTCAGCGCGCGCGAAACGCGACATTCGGCACGAATCGCGTTGGCTACTGCCGCGCGACGGCGGTGAGGTAGTCGTCGAACGTGACGGTGCCGAGCTGGGCGTCGGGGCCGGGCAGGAGGGTGCCGTCGCGGAGGGCGCGGCCCCAGCGGCCGGGGAGCGGCACCGCGAGCACGCGGGCCGGGCTCCCGGTCGCGGCGAGGTAGCGGCGGACCAGTGTGGGCATGTCCTCCACCTTCGGGCCGCCGAGGTCGCGGCTGAGCCCGGCCGGCTCCCCGGTCGCCAGCTCGGCGAGCCGCGCGCCGACCTCCGCCGCCGCGACCGGCTGCGAGCGCACCGCCGGGACCGGCTTCACCCGGCCGCGGGAGCGCGCCGCGAGCTGGGACGCGAACTCGTGGAACTGCGTCGCCCGCAGCAGGCTCCAGCCGTCCCCGCTCGCCATCACCAGCCGCTCCTGGGCGGCCTTGCCCGCGTAGTACGCGTACGGCGCCGCCGCCGCGCCCACGATCGAGAGCGCGACGTGGTGCTTTACGCCGGCTGCCCGTTCCGCGGTGAGGAGCGCCGTCGTCACCGCCTCGAAGAAGCGCGTGGAGGCCGCGCCTCCCATCGTCGTCACCGATGTCACATCCACGACGGCCGCGCAGCCGTCGAGGGTGCGGGCCAGCCGGTGCGCCTCGCCCGTGTCGTGGGCCGCCGCGAGGAGGTCCGTGCCTTCCGAGCGGCTCAGCACCACCGGCTCGTGCCCGGCCCTCCGGAGTGCTTCTACCGTTCGAGCGCCCACCATGCCGGTCCCGCCGGCCACCGCGATCTTCATCGTGTCCATACGGACAGCATCCGCACCGAACGCCTCCTGGACAACCTCCCATCCGTGCGGGCCGCGCGCCGACGTACGATCGGGCCATGACATTCACCGGGTTCGACGAGGACGCGATCGCGTTCTACCGCGAGCTGACCGTGCACAACGACAAGGCGTTCTGGCTGGAGAACCGCGAGCGCTACGAGACGCGCGTCGCCGGGCCTCTGCACGCGCTCGCGGACGCGCTGGAGCCCGAGTTCGGCGCAGGGAAGCTGTTCCGGCCGTACCGCGACGTGCGTTCTCGGCGGACAAGTCGCCGTACAAGCTGCACGCGGCGATGACGTTCGAGCGCGGCGGCTACGTGCAGGTGTCGGCGGAAGGGCTCGCGGCTGGAGCCGGCGCGCACCAGCTCGACAAGGCGCAGCTCGACCGGTACCGCCGCGCGGTGGACGCCCCGAAGACCGGCGGCGAGCTGACGGCGGCGGTGGAGGCGGTCCGGGCGGCCGGGATCGGCATCGAGGGCACCGACCGGCTCAAGACCGCGCCGCGCGGGTTCGCGGCCGACCATCCCCGCGCGGAACTGCTGCGCTACAAGGGCCTGATCACGTGGGAGGAGTGGGGCGTCCCCGACTGGTTCGCGACGCCCGAGGCCGCCGAGCGGATCGCCGGGTTCCTGCACGACAGCGAGCCCGTGACGGGGTGGCTGCGCGCGAACGTGCTCGCCGGCGACGACGGCGGCGACGGCACGCGCTGACCCCGCACGCGCGGTTCACCGCGTGTTCCCCGCCACGCCCTACGCTGTCTCCATGACGACCGAACGACCGGCGGGCGGCGACGGCGACGCCCTCGCGACCGCGGCGAGCCCGATCTTCGCCGACAGCTCCGCCGAGCGCCGCATCCCTCGCAGCTGGGTGGCGTCGTGGGCGCTGTGGGATGCCGGCGGCGCGGCCTTCAACGCGGTCATCACCACGTTCGTCTTCACCGTCTACCTGACCTCCGACTACTTCATCTCCCCCGGGCTCATCTCGGCGCAGAACGCGGAGAAGGACGCCTCCGGGCCGGCGCACCACGCGGTGACCGGCGCGATCGCCGGCCTCTCCAGCGGGCTCGCGTGGGGTATCGGGATCGCCGGGATCGTCGTCGCCGTCCTGGCGCCCGTGCTCGGGCGGCGCACGGACGGCTCCGGCCGCCGCAAGCTGTGGCTGGGGATCAACACCGGCGTCGTGGTGGTCCTCACCGCGCTGATGTTCTTCGTCGTCGGCGAGCCGTCGTTCTTCCTGTTCGGGGTCGTCCTCGTCGCGGTCGGGACCGTGTTCTACGAGATCGCGACCGTCAACTACAACGCGATGCTGGTGCAGGTCTCGACGCCGAAGACGGTCGGCCGGGTGAGCGGACTCGGCTGGGCCAGCGGGTACTTCGGCGGCATCCTGCTGCTCGTCCTCGTGCTCGTGCTGCTCGCGTCGCCCAACGGCGACGGCACGGGAGGCATCCTCCACGTCACCACCGACCAAGGGCTCAACTACCGGCTCGTCGCGCTGGTCGCCGCGATCTGGGCGCTCGCCCTGTCCATCCCGGTGCTGCTGAAGGTGCCGGAGGCTCCGGCCAACCGGCGGCTGCCCCGGGTCGGATTCTTCGCGTCGTACGGGCTGCTGTTCCGCGACCTCGGGGTGCTGTGGCGGGAGAGCAGGAACACGGTGATGTTCCTCATCTCGTCGGCGCTGTTCCGGGACGGGCTGGTGGGCGTGTTCACGTTCGGCGGCATCCTCGCGAAGGGCACGTTCGGGTTCAGCCAGTCAGGCGTGATCGTGTTCGCCATCGCGGCGAACGTGGTCGCGGGGCTGAGCACGGTGCTGTCCGGGCGGTTCGACGACCGGTTCGGCGCGAAGCCGGTGATCGTGACGGCGCTGGTCGGACTGGTGATCGCCGGGCTCGCGGTGTTCTTCCTGCACGACGGCGGGGCGATCGCGTTCTGGGTGTTCGGGCTGCTCCTGTGCCTGTTCGTCGGGCCGGCGCAGTCGGCGAGCCGGACCTTCCTGACCCGGGTGACGCCGGCCGGGCGCGAAGGCGAGGTGTTCGGGCTGTACGCGACGTGCGGGCGGGCGGTGTCGTTCGTGGCGCCGCTGCTGTTCGCACTGTTCGTCGCAGTCGGCGGGGCGCAGTACTGGGGGATTCTCGGGATCGTGGTGGTGCTGCTGGTGGGGCTGGTGCTGCTGATTCCGGTGCGGTCGCCGCGGTAGGGGTCAGCGGGGCCAGGCCTGGACGAAGCGGGCGAAGAGTTCGGCGAAGGTGCGGGCCTCCTCGGGGGTGAAGCTGGCGAGGGCGGTCTCGACGGCGGAACGGCGGTGGTCCTGGACCTCCCCGAGCTGCGAGCGCCCGGCGGTGGTGAGCTGGATGAGTGCCCGCCGCGCGTCGGACGGGTCGGGGACGCGCCGCACGAGCCCGCGCTCGACGCCCTCCTGCACGAGCCGGCTCGCGCGCGGCTGATCGACGCCGATCGCGGTGGCGAGGGAGCTGACCGAGAGCTGCCGCCCCTCCGCCTCCGCAGCGGCCAGTGCCTCGAGCATCCGGACGCGGGCGAAGCGGCCGAGCGACCCGTCGCGTCCACGGCGACCGGGGCCGGGACGGGCGGAGTCGCCGAACGGCCCGGGGAAGCCGGCCCACGGGCCGCGCGGGGACCAGGTGTGCGGGTCGAAGCCGTGCGGGGTGGGGTGGGAGTGGCCGTGGTGATCGTGAGCGGCGGCGCCGTTGCGGGGGTCGGTGTCGTCGGCGCCGGGGTGGGAGGAGTCGTGGTCGGGGCGGTGGTGGTCGGTGTCGTCGGCGCGGGCCTGGTCGGCGTCATCGGCGGGGCCGCTGTGGTCCGTGCCGTTGCCGCCGTGGTCGGCACCGTGGTTGGCGCGGCCGTGGCCGGGGTAGGCGCCGTGGTCCCACGGCCCCGTCGGGCGGCGGCGCGACTGGTCGCGGCGGACGGCGACCAGTGAGCGCTCGATGAGTGCGACCACGTCCGCTTCAGGCGAACGGTCCTGCTCTTGACGATCCTCAGCCATGCATGTAACTATACATTTACTTGTAACAGTACATAGAAAACGAAGGGAGTCTCCCGATGACGACCATCGACGACTCGAACACCCACGATTCATCCGACACCCCGCCGTACTTCTGGTTCGGCGAGATCAGCGCGCGCCTCCGCGCCCGGACGCGCGACGAGCTCCACGAGCTCGACCTCGGCCGCCGGGGCTGGCGCGTGCTCCACGCCCTCGCGGACGGCCCGGCCACCGCCGACGAGCTCCACGCCTCCCTCCCACACCGCGGACGCCGCGGCGGCCCCTTCGGAGGCCGGCCCACTGGCGCCGGAAGCCCCGCTGAGGCGGACGCACGCCCGGACGGCGACGCCCCCTCCGGCGAGCAGACCCACGCGGCCGCTGGGCCGCGGGAGTGGCGCGGCCGCCCCGACTGGATGCGGCGCGAGTGGGAGCGCCGCCAGCAGATGTACCGCGCGTGGATGGAGCACGACAACTCCCGCACGCAGGACGGCCCGCACGACCACGCCGACCACGACCACGACCACAGCGCGCACGACCACTACGGGCCCGACCACACTGGACTCGACCACTCGGGGCACGCGCACAGCGACGACCAGCAGGGGCACGACCACTACGGGCCCGACCACGGCGACGACCACCAGGCGCACGACGGGCACGATCACAGCGACGACCACGACCACGCGCACGACCACCACCACCCGCACCCCGACCACCACGGCGCCGAGCAGGCGTTCGAGCGCGGCTTCGAGCGCGGATTCGTCCGCGGCGTCGAGCGTGCGCACGCCGGGCACGGCTTCGGCCCCGGCGGGCTCGGGTACGGCGGCTTCGGCCCCGGCCGCTACGGTCGCGGCTTCGGCCCCGGCCGGTTCGCTCCCGACGCCTGGGGGCACGAGCACGCAGGGCACGGCCGTCCGCCGTTCGCCGGGCGGCACGGCTTCGACGGGCGCTGCCAGGGCAGCGTGGACCGCATCCTCGCGGACTTCGTCGAGCGCGGCTGGGTCTGGTTCGACGGCGACCGTGCGACGCTGACCGACGAGGGACGCGCCGCGCACGACACCGCCTTCGAGCGCATCCGCACGGCGCGGGTGACGGCCTCGGAGGGCATCGACCCCGCCGACCTCGCCACCACCCTCGCCACCCTGGAGGCGATGGCGCGCAACCTCGGCTGGACGCCGCGCGCGGAGGAGGCCGGGGAGACCACCACAGCCCCCGACTCCCAACAGGGCGCCGGCCCGGAAGTGGGCACCGACGCCGACTGACGCGCGGGCACACTCCCGAGGGGGCGCGACCACCGGCCGCGCCCCCTCGGCCTGCCCCCTCCCCGCATCCCGCCCGCGCCTAGGATGGACGCATGACGTCACCGCGCGAAGAGGTCGTCCTGCTCGCGGAGGACGGCACCCCGATCGGGACCGCGGACAAGGCGACCGTCCACACCACGGACACGCCCCTCCACCTGGCCTTCTCCTGCCACCTCTTCGACGGCGAGGGCCGGATCCTCGTGACCCGCCGCGCGCTGAGCAAGGCGACCTGGCCTGGCGTGTGGACCAACTCGTTCTGCGGGCATCCCGCGCCCGGCGAGTCGATGGAGGACGCGATCGCACGCCGTGCCGCCGACGAGCTCGGCACCTCCGTGGAGAACCTCGTGCCGGTGATCCCCGACTTCCAGTACCGCGCGACCGACGCCGCCGGCATCGTCGAGTACGAGGTCTGCCCGGTGTTCACGGCGACGATCGCCGGCGAGCTGAACCCGTCCGCCGACGAAGTCGCCGAATGGGAGTGGGTCGACCCGCGCGCACTGCTGGCCGCGGTGGAGGCCACCCCGTGGGCGTTCAGCCCCTGGCTGACCCTCCAGCTCCCCGCTCTCTACGCCGACGACGCACCCGAAGCTTCAGGCCAGCTGTGAGTCTGACTCACTATTTTCCACCTGTGTAATCAACTGTGGATAACTCGCGGAGCGTATGCCGCGAAGCGAAT
Organism: Leifsonia sp. NPDC056665; assembly: GCF_042791795.1. Lineage (NCBI taxonomy): Bacteria > Bacillati > Actinomycetota > Actinomycetes > Micrococcales > Microbacteriaceae > Leifsonia > Leifsonia sp. NPDC056665. Next base: position 17,371 of record NZ_JBHTXK010000003.1, on the reverse strand, counting down.
CCATTCGGAGACGAAGCAGTTCGCCGGGGTAGCAGTTGCGGGACCGCACAGCCGCTGCGCAGGACGGATCAGCCCGTTCGTGTCGCGTCGACGTGCTGCTCCAGCCACCAGGTGCGGCCCTCGTCGTTCGAGACCCAGCCGTCCCACTCGAACGACTCGTCGGTGATCTTCGAGAAGTTCCAGCGGATCGGCCGGCCGTCGGTCTGGGTGCCGTCCTGCCGGATGCCGTCGCGGCGATGCGGTGTGGCGACCAGCGTGCAGAAGTCGCCGGCCGCGGCGCCGAACCAGCTCACCCGCCACGCACCGAGCGTCGAGTCGTAGACGCGCACGGTCGAGCCGTGGGCGACGAGGGACTCGGGGTGCTCGGGATCGCGCGCCACGAGCACGTCCTGCACGGCCCGGCCGCCGAGCGTGTACGCGAACACCCACTCCTCGACCCGTTCCGTCCACGCGCCGGAGGCCTCGTCCAGGAAGCGGACGTCGGCCCGCCAGCTCCCGACGAGCCGCCCGAACAGGTGCATCCGCTGGGGCCGCTCCGGCGTCGGCTCGGTCGCGATCAGGGCTCGCGCGAAAAGGGAATCGGTCGACTCGCTCATGGGCAGCCCTCTCGGCTCGGGGACTAGCTGGACGGGCGTCCGGCTTCGGTCGCGGACACGTCGGTCCGGTGGAAGTTGAGGAACGAACGCGAGGCCGTCGGCCCGCGCTGACCCTGGTACCGCGAGCTGTACTCGGCCGACCCGTACGGCCTCTCGGCCGCGGACGACAGCCGGAAGAAGCACATCTGGCCGATCTTCATCCCCGGCCACAGCTTGATCGGCAGCGTCGCGACGTTGCTCAGCTCCAGGGTCACGTGACCGGAGAAGCCGGGGTCGATGAAGCCGGCCGTGGAGTGGGTGAGGAGGCCGAGACGCCCGAGCGAGCTCTTGCCCTCCAGCCGCGCGGCGACGTCGTCGGGCAGGCTCACCAGCTCGAACGTCGACCCGAGCACGAACTCGCCCGGGTGCAGGATGAACGCCTGGTCGGGGTCCACCTCGACGAACCGGGTCAGCTCCGGCTGGTCGATCGCGGGGTCGATGAAGGGGTACTTGTGGTTGTCGAACAGACGGAAGAAGCGGTCGAGCCGGACGTCGATGCTCGACGGCTGGACCATCGCCGGCTCGTACGGCTCCAGCGCGATCCGCCCGGCACCCAGTTCGGCCTTGATGTCACGATCGGAGAGAAGCACGCGCCCAGCCTATCGGGTGCGCGGGTACCGGCATCGGGGGTTACGCAAGAGGTCGATGGTCGGTGACGGACGGCCCGAACCGGCTAAAGGAGCGGATGGTAGAAGCCGTCGACGAACGCGGGCTCCGAGTGAACGAGGTCGAGCAAACTCTTCGAGTACCCGGTGCTCCCCTCGATCTGGTCGACCATACCGGCGAGGAGAGTCAGCGCTGCAGCCGGAGTATTGGGGGAGAGAAATCGCCGCTTCACCCGGAGAGCGATTTCAGGGAGCGTGACATAGCCATCGAATCGTCGATTCCACAGCCTCCCGTGATGAGCGGCGATGTTTCTCAGGAAGGCGATGTTCTGAATGGCCTGGAGTAGCTTCGGCTCGTCCTCGAGCTGAAGTGACTTGGTAACGGGCGCAAGGACCGACTTGTCGCGAAGCGCCTTCAGGAAACGAGAGAATGTGCCGATCGAAACCACTTCGATAGCAGCCCAGAACGGAACAGGGTCCCCTCTGTCGATGTGATGCCTGATGAATATCTCGTCGCGACCCTGAATCGCGCGGAAAGTCCCCAGGACTTTGTCGCGGTTCTTGACCTCGGCCTGCCAACGTTTCCCCCCGTTCACGTAAGAGACCGGCGTCGTCGGCGCGATTGGAAGGTAAAGGGTTTCGTCCAGGTATCCATCGCCGCCACCTATGACCTTCGCGACGTGGAATGCGACTCGGCTTCGCAGCGTCGGTTCGACTACTCCGACTCCGTCTAGTACGAGATTGCGGATAGAGCGATCGAGGTCGTAGATGTCCACGAGCTGTGCTGCAGTCGTCCCGGCGACGTACCGGTCTGCATTGGGTTGGTAGAAACAGCGCGCGTACCCGCTCACGCGGTAGTAGTTGCTCGAATACAGGAACATGGCGAACCTGCTCGTGGTCACGCCACCCAAATCGAGCCCGCGGTCTACATGCTTGTGCACTTGAGCGCTGAGATCGATCCAGTTTTTCAATTCTGCCCCCAGAAACGAAGAACCCACCCGGCTGCGCCGAGTGGGTCCGAATGTTGAGTACATCGTATGTCAGACTGCCCCCGTTACGCAAATTGGACGGTCACAACCGCAGCCCGCCCTCCAGGAACGAGAACGCCCTGTCCACGAGGACGGCTAGCTCGGCGTCCGGGTCGTCGGCGAGCTCCGAGAGCACGGCGAACATGCTGCCGATGATGGCGCCCGCGAGGGTGCGGACGCCGAAGTCGTCGCGCGGGCGGCCTGCGCGGTCGGCGATCGCCTCAGAGATCAGGAGCATCGACTGCGAGAGCTGGTCGAGGATCGCGCCGCGCAGGGCGGGGACGTCCAGGACGAGTGCAAGGCGCTCGCGCTGCTCCTCCAGCTGCTCCGCGGTCAGGTCGCCGAAGGCCTCCCGCAGCGCGACGCGCATCGCCGCGACCGGCGGGACGTCGGCGGGCTGGGCGAGGAAGGCCGAGACGATCTGCGGGTCGAAGTCGTCGAAGAGGACGACGGACTCCTTGGTCGGGAAGTAGCGGAAGAACGTGCTCGCCGACACCTCGGCCGCGTCGATGACCTGGTCGATCGTCGTGGCGTCGTAGCCCTGCTCGGTGAACAGGCGCAGCGCGTGCGACTGGATGGCCGCCCGCGTTCGCGCCTTCTTGCGCTCGCGGAGGCCTGGCCTGTCAGACGTGCCGTCCGGCATGCGTGCTCCTTCCGTCCGGGATGGGGGCGGTCACAGCAACGGGCGCGGCCGCGAGGTGCGAACCGCGCTCCGCGCGCGGCAGGACCACCATCGCCATGATGCCTCCCGCGACCGCGATGCCGGCGGAGACCCACAGCGACACGCTCATCCCCTGCGTGAACGCGTCGCGCACGGCCGCCGCGAGCGCGGTCGAGTGCAGCCGGTCGGCCACGGCGATCCCGGCGTAGACGCTGGACTTCGCCGCCGAGGCGACCGCCGCGGGCACCGGGGCCGACGAGAACACCGTGGCGAGCTGCGCCGTGTAGACGGCCGCGACCACGCTGCCGAGGATGGCGGTCCCGAGCGGGGCGCTCGTCTTCTGGAGGGCCTGGACGACGCCGGATCCCACGCCGCTGTGCTCGGCGGTGAGCCGGGACAGCGCGGCCGACATGGCGGAGGTCAGCGCGAGCCCCGCGCCCGCGCAGACCGTCGCCATCCACCCCGCGATGACGACCTCGCTGGTCGAGCCGGTCGTCCACGATCCGATGGCCGAGCCCGCCGCGATGACGACGAAACCGATGGTCACCGTGGCGCGGAAGCCGATGGCCGTGGCGATCCGGGAGGCCGGCAGAGCGCCGATCAGCATGCCGCCGACGAACGGGAGCAGGCGGAGCCCGGAGGCGAACACGTCCACGCCCTGCACCGCCTGGAAGAACTGCGGCATCACGAACAGCAGCCCGACCATCCCCATGCCGGCGACCCCGGCGAGCGCCGCGCCACCGGTGAACGTCCGGGACCGGAACAGCGTGGTGTCGACCAGCGGCGAGCGGCCGCGGCGGGTCAGCGCGACCTCCCACGCGACGAACCCGGCGAGGATGGCGACGCCGAGGGCGAGCGCGGTCAGGGCCCCGGCGTCCGACCAGCCGTGCTGCCCGGCCTCCACGATCCCGTAAGTGAACACGACCAAACCGGCCACCGAGGCCAGCACGCCGACCGCGTCGAACGACGGCCGCTTGGCCGCCTTCGACTCGGGGACGAGCAGCGCCACCGCGACCAGGCCGATCGCGACGACGGGGAGGTTGAGAAGGAACACCCAGCCCCACCAGAGGTTGGCGAGCATCCAGCCGCCCAGGATCGGCCCGAGCGGCAGCGACAGGAAGTTCGCCGCCGCGAACACGCCGACCGCCCTGGGCCGTGAGGCCTCGTCGAAGAACACGGTCAGCGCGGAGAGCGCCATGACCGCGACGCCGGCGCCCGCGACACCCATCAGCAGCCGTGCGACGAGGAACACCTCGGGAGTCGTCGCGAACGCACACAGCGCCGAACCGCCCCCGAACGCGGCGAGCGAGACGAGCAGCACGGCCTTGCGGCCGAACCGGTCGCCGAGGAGACCGAGCGGCAGCACGGCGGCAGCGAGCGTGAGCAGGTAGCCGGACGAGAACCATTCGAGCTGCGTCTCGGACGCGTGCAGCGCGCCGGCGAGGGTCGGCAGGGCGATCGAGAGGACCGTCCCGTCGATCCCGACGGCCAGGACGCTCAGGCTCACGGCGCCCAGTGCCCACCATCTCCGGGTTTCCAGGTTCATGACATTCACCTCCTTTTGGATGGTAACTCCATTTTGGAAGTTTGTGTCAATTTTGTTGAGAAAATCGCAGAAAGTCTTTTGCAGAATCTTTTCTGCGATTACACTGCCCGGTATGACCGACGAGCCGAACCCGTTCCCGGAGCTCGATCCCGCACAGGATGTGCTGCTCAGCCCCTCCGCCATGCGCGGGCTGGTCAACCCGCTGCGACTCCGGCTGCTCGACCTCCTCCAGGCCGACGGGCCCTCCACCGCGACCGAGCTCGGCCGGCGCGTGGGCCAGTCCACCGGCGTCACCAGCTACCACCTGCGCGTGCTCGCCGAGCACGGCTTCATCGCGGAGGACGCCGAGCGCGGCAACGACCGTGACCGCTGGTGGCGCGCGGTGCACCGGTCGACCTCCTTCTCGTTCCGTGTGCCTGGCGACGCCGCCACCGAGGAGACCGTCGACCAGGCCGTGCAGTTCGTGAGGCTCAACGCCGAGGAGTCGCACCGGCGCGTGCTGGCCTGGGTGGACACGCTGTCCAGCCAGGTGGACGAGCTGCCGGAGCTGCCGTGGACCGTCAGCGACTGGCCGCTCACCCTCACCGTCGAGCAGGCGCGGGAGGTCACGGCCGCAGTGCGCGAGCTCGTGGCGCGATTCCGGCGCGCGCCGGGGGCGGAGGCCGGCGACGGAGTCAGGGTGCACGCGCAGTTCCAGCTGTTCCCCGAGCCATGAGCGACATCGCCCGCCGCGCTCCCCTGCTCGGGCTGATCGGCGCGTACCTGGTCTCCGGCGCCGGCACGGCACTGTCGGCCATCGCCATCCCGTGGCTCGTGCTCGTCACGACCGGCAGCGCCGTCGCCACCGGCCTGGTCGGGTTCGCGGAGATGGCGCCGTACGTGCTGCTGCAGGCGACGGCCGGGCCGCTGGTCGACCGGGTCGGTCTGCGCCGCACGTTCCTGATCGGCAACCTCGTCGCCGCAGCTGCGGTGTTCGCGGTGTTCCTGCTCGGCGCGCTGCACGACCTCCCGCTCGGCGCGCTGGTGGCGCTGGTCGCGGTGGCCGGCGCCGTGCGCGGTGCTGCGGACGCGGCCTCCACGCCGATGATCCCCCCGCTGGCGCGGCTGGCCCGCTGGAGCGACGAGCGCGCGGTCGGGCTCTACTCCGGCGCGAACCGGGCGGCGCTGCTGGTGGGGATGCCGCTCGCCGGGGTGCTGGTCGCGCTGGTCGGGCCGTCGATCACGATCCTGATCGACAGCCTGAGCTTCCTCTGCGCGGTCGTGGTGGTGGCCGCGACGGTTCCGCGGGCCCAGCCGGTGTCGGAGACGCCCACCGTCGCGCCACGGCTCGGCCCGCGCGCCTACTTCGCCGAGCTGCGGGAGGGGCTGCGCTTCCTCCGCGCCGACCGGCTGCTCCTCAGCCTCATGGCCCTGATAGTGCTCACGAACCTGCTCGACCAGGCGATGAGCGCGGTGTTCCTGCCGGTCTGGGCGCACGACCGGGTGCACGACGCGGTCGCGTTCGGCGTGGTCGGCGGCGCCTCCGGGCTCGGGATGCTCGCCGGCGTGCTGCTCACCGCGTGGCTGGGCCGGCGGCTGCCGCGCTGGCTGACCTTCGCCTGCTGCACCCTCCTGGCATCGGCGCCGCCCTTCTTCGCGGTGGCGGGCTGGACCTCCGTCGTCGCCGTCGCCGCGGTATTCTTCGTGTGCGGCGTCTTCGGCGGCGTCCCGAACCCGATCATCGGGGCGGTGCAGTACGAGCGGGTGCCCGCGCTGCTGCAGACCCGCGTGCTCGGGGCGATGAAGGCGAGCGCCTACCTGGGCGTCCCGGTCGGATCGCTGCTCGGCGGCCTCCTCGCGCAGGGCGTCGGCCTGACCTGGGCGTGCGTCGGCGCGGGCGTGGTGATGCTGCTCGCGACGATCGCTCCGCTGGTGTTCCCGGTCTGGCGGCAGCTCGACAGGCCCGGCTCCGCGCCCAGAGCGCCGCGGCTCAATCCCGAGACGGCGTGAGCCGGGCTCGTCAGTACCCGGCAGGCCAGGCGAACGCCTTCGGCGCGGAGGCCGTCGTCCCCTTCTTCGCGACCACGAAGTCGATGTCCTCGTGCGACGTGAGCGCGATCGTGCGCGGGTCGCCGGTGTACGCCTTGCCGTTCACGAAGACGGTGACGGTCTGGCCGTCGGCGCCGTCCCGGAAGGCACCGACCTGGCCAGGCCCGAGCTTCTGGCCCCACTCGTCGAACACCTGGGCCAGCGTGAACGTGCGGACCTCCGCCGACTCGACGTGGATGATCCCGGACGTGTCGTGCGTGTGGATCGGCGAGATCCGCTGCTGCGCCTCCTCGATGCCGATGAGGGCGGGAACGGCGACGGGCGCGCCGTCGACTGTGACGCTCAGGTGCTGATGGATGTGCAGCGCCGTCCCCTCGGCGGTCAGCATCTGCAGGCCCGCGGCGCGAACTGCCCCCTCCACGTCGGCGGGCGCGGCCCAGGCTCCCGCGCTCGCGGAGGAGCTGGAGCTGCTCGCGGCGGACGTCGACGACGGCTGACCGTTCAGCACGACAGCGGTGACGATGCCGGCCACGGCGAGCACCGCGACCGCGGCGCCGCCTCCGATCAGGAGCTGGCGGCGGCGGGCCCGGCGCTGCTCCTGCAGCCGCAACTCGGCCGCGCGCTTCTGGGCCTCGAGCCGGCGATCTCGCTTGGGGGTGTCGTTCACCCTCACAGTCAATCAAGCCGCTGCTGTGCGGCCGCCTCGGACTCGGTGCGAAAAGTCCCGGAATCCTCAGGTAGCGCTCGCCTGCCGCGCCGCGGGCATGCTCGTCGGCAGCTCGATCGTCGCCCGCGTGCCGCCGATCGGCGGCGAATCGAGCCGGACTGAGCCCCCGTTGCGCTCCACCAGCTCCGCGACGATGGCCAACCCGAGGCCCGTCCCGGGAACGGCGTCGCGCTGCATCCCTGGCGCGCGGTAGAACCGGTCGAAGGCGTGCGCGCGGATCTCCTCGCTCATGCCCGGCCCGGTGTCCGCCACGACCACGGTGATCGTCGCCTCGCCGGCCGACGACGTGACCGTCACGCGCCCGCCGTCCGGCGTGAACTTGACGGCGTTGGCGACCAGGTTGGTCAGGATGCGGCCCACGTCCGCCGGCTCCGCGCGGGCGGTTCCGGCGTGGCCTTGTGTCGACAGGTCGATGCGTTTCTTCGCCGCGATGACGCTGGACGCGCTCACCACGTCGTGGATCTGCGCGTCCACGTCGGCCTCGGCGAGCGCGCCGACGGGCCTCGCCACCGCCCCCAGGGTCAGGAGGTCCTCGACCAGGGAGGACAGCCGCACGGCGTTCCGGTCGATCACCTCCACCCAGGCCTTCTCCTGGTCCCCGAGCGCGTCCGACTCGGCGAGCAGCTCACAGAACCCGACGATGCTGGTGATCGGGGTGCGGAGCTCGTGGCTCGTCGTCGCGACGAAGTCCTCGCGCTGCCGCTCCAGGTCCATCCGGGTGGTGCGCGCGGCCTCCTGCTCGGCTTCGGCGGCGAGCGTCGCCGCCTGCATCCGGAGCGTGTCCGTCACGTCCACGAGCTGCACGGCGAAGCGGTCGGGCTCGTCCGGGATGCCGTTCGCCGCCACCGTGAGCGTGCCCGACTCGCAGGTCACCGTGATGGCGGCCCCGTCGGTGAGGGCCGACCGCGCAGCGTCGGCGAGCTCCCCCTCCCAGCGCCGGCCGCTCCCCTGAGGGAGCAGGGCGGCGGCGGTGGGGTTGCGCCAGATCACGCGCAGCTCGCCGACCCTGGAGCGCTCCCCGATCAGCAGCCCCACGGAGGCCTCCACGAGGCTGCCGGAGAGGAGCCGGGAGGTGGCGAGAAGCTGCCGGGTGGTGGCCCGCAGCTCGTACTGGGCGGCCGCCAGGACGATCGCGAAGCCGGCGAAGGTGACCAGGAAGGTCTCCCCGAGCGCGGCCCGCTGCGTGAAGTCCAGGGTCGAGTGATTGAACGGACCGCCGCCGGCGATGGTGAGCGCGAGCATGGCCATCGAGGCCAGGAGCGTCTCGGTCACCGCGACGCGGATGGGGAACCGGAACGCCGCCCACGAGAGCACCGGATAGGGCAGGAACGCGAGCGGCAGACCCACCGCCGGGTGGAAGACAACGACGATCACCGCCGCGAGTGCGACACCCTGGACCACCATCTCCACGACGGTCGCGCGAACCGGGATGCGCGGCGGGAGCAGTCCGAACGGGGCGATCATGAACACGGCCGCCGCGTGCGAGGCGGCGACGAACGCCGCCGTGGTGAAGAAGCTGCCGCCCTCGAAGACGACGACGGCCGCGGCCGCCAGCACCCCGATCGCGACCGCACCGGCGAGGACGGCGCCGGCGAACCTCAGCGCGGAGTCGAGATCGCGCAGGCGGAAGCCCGGGCCCCCGACCCGGAGCAGGATCGCGACGACCACCAGCGCCTCAACGGCGTTCGCCAGCCCGAACGCGGACGAGACCAGGACCGGCCGCCCGGCCGCGGCGTTCGCCAGAGCCGTGGCCACGAAGATCGCGGCCAGCGCCGCCGCCCGCTCCCTCCGGCCGCGCACGAGCAGCACGAGCAGCACGGAGAGGCCCGCTGCGGGCCACCAGATCGCGACCTGGCTGCCCGGCGGGGCGAGCCGGACGCCCAGCACCGACGCGCCGAAGATCAAGAGGACGCCCAGCAGCCATCCCCACCACGGGAAGGCGGCACGGGACCGCTCGGTGTCCTGTTCGTCGGCGAGCGCAACGTCGGCAGGGCTGAGGGTCACATCAGGGACCGTACCCGCGGGCGGCGTCATCGGCGTGCAGGCTCGCCCTCACCGCAGCCCGAGCGTACGGTGCCGACGACAGGCACGAACGACAGGACGGACGAGAACGATGACCGAGCGCGACGCACAACGCCCCGACCCCGACGACCTCCCCGACGGCTCCGGCCCGCAGTCCGAGGAGTCCGACGACGGCGCAGACACCGCCTCGGGCGGCGGGGCGGACGACCGCTGACATGACCCGGGGATCCGAGGACCTGAAGCGCCGCGGCGGCTGGCTCCCGCACGACCAGGACGAACTGGAGGGGTGGCTGGACGGCCGGATCGACCGGCTCGGCGACGACGACACGGCGCCGTACCGGCATCCCGTGATCCAGGAGTTCGCCGACCTCATCGACCGGGACGCGATCGTGCGCATGTACCTGACCCGGATGATCGAGGAGGTGCCGATGACCCGCCAGTACAGCGCGCGTCACATCGAGAGCGTCGGCCAGCTCCTCCGGCTGATCGACGACGTGCTGGACACGGCGCCGGAGTTCAGCGAGGGCGCGATGGTGACCACACCGCTGACGGGCATCCTCGATTGGACGATGGGCACCCCCTCCGGGATGGCCGCCTACCGCGACCCGCGGGTCAACGCGATCCTGAAGAAGGTCCTCGACGCCTGGGCCGAGTTCCTCAACGGACCGGACTCGCTCTCCGTGCTGAACGACTCGCCCCAGGGCTGGATGTCCGAGAAGGCGCGCGCGGTGGTGGGCATCGATCAGTTCGAGCACGACCCCGACGCCGAGCACTGGGGCTTCACCTCCTGGAACGACTTCTTCACCCGACGGCTGAAGGAGGGCGCGCGGCCGGTCGACTCCCCCGACGACGACGCGGTGGTGGTGAGCGCCTGCGAGTCCACGCCGTACCGGATCAGCCGGGATGTCGCCCGGCACAGCGAGTTCTGGATCAAGAACCAGCCCTACTCGCTGCAGGACCTGCTCGCGGGCGACGAGTCGGTGGACGAGTTCGTCGGAGGGACGGTGTACCAGGGCTTCCTCAGCGCGCTGAACTACCACCGCTGGCACAGCCCGGTCGCGGGAACCGTCGTCCGCGCCTTCGTGCAGCCCGGCACCTACTTCTCCGAGGCGGAGTCCGAGGGCGCGGAGGCTGTGGAAGCCACGGCCTCGCAGGGCTACCTCGCCCACGTCGCCGCACGGGCGATCATCCTCATCCGGGCGGACAACCCTGCGATCGGGCTGATGGCGGTGGTGCCGGTGGGCATGGTGGAGGTGTCGTCCTGCGTGATCGGCGACGACATCGTGCCGGGTCGTCACGTCGGCAAGGGCGACGAGCTGGGCTACTTCCAGTTCGGCGGGTCGACCGAGTGCCTGGTCTTCCGGCCAGGGGCGATCCAGGAGTTCGCGCTCGGGGCGATCCCGCAGACCGGAGCGGCCGGGGAGTCCGTGCTGAAGGTGCGCTCGAGGCTCGCGGTCGCGTCGCGGTAGGAGCCCCGCTCACAGGGATTCGACTAGACGGAGCCCTCCGGCACGCCGAAGGCGGCCCGGTACGAACGGCGGAACCTGTCTTCCGAGGGGAACCCCCAGCGCGCGGCCAGCGCCGCGTCGCTCAGCGCGGGCTCCGCCGCCCGGTCGACCCGCGCGGCCGAGAGCCGGGCACGGCGCAAGTAGCTGCCCGCGCCGGTGCCCGTGCGCGACCGGAACGCCGCATTGAGGGTGTTGAGATCGGTCGCGGCAGCGGCGGCGACGTCGCCGAGGGTGATCGGCAGCGACAGGCAGTCGTCGATGAAACGGGTCGCGCGGCGGTAGACGGCGGCCTCGGAGCGCCGCGTCACGGGCGCGCTGCCGCCGTTGCGTTGCAGGGGGAAGGTCTCCAGCGCGCCGACCGCGAGCTGGTGGAACAGGCCCGCGCGGACCATCGGATGCTCGATCATCCCCGACCGCACGTACTCCGAGGCCACCTGGAGGGTCTGCAGCATGACGAGGCTGCGCTGCGGGTCGATCGGGCGGGGCGAGTCGAAGACCGGGTCGATCCGGTCGTCGGCGTAGATCTGACGCGCGACCTCCGTGAGCCGTTCGGGGGTGATGTAGACGTTGACGATCGTCAGGTCGTCGCCGTGACCGAACAGGTCGTGCCCGGGCCGCGACAGGAACGGGGACGCGTAGCCGGAGTCGCGGTCACCATCGATCTCCCACCGGTAGTCGCCGGAGAAGACGCCGTGGACGCTGAACTGGTCGAACTCGCCATCGGACTGCCACTCCCCGTCGATGCGGTACACCCCGACGGCGACGCCGTCGTCGCCGGCCTGCTTCACCCGGAAGGAGAAGTCCGACCCGGGGTCGCGGGAGAACGCGAACCGGCCGCCCGCCTCGCGCAGCAGTGCGTCGGCCTCCGCCGGGTCGCCCGTGCTGCTCTGCACGCGCCTGAGAGCGTCCACACCGGGAACAGTACCCCCGGGAGGCCGGACACACCTACTGGTTCTTGCGATCCGGGCGGCCGTTATGGAATGCTCTCCCTCGTGATCCTCTAGCAGAGCCCCTTCCTCCCCACGACCGTGGGTGAGTCGATCGACCCTGCAAACGAAGAGGTTTCATGTCTACGTCAGAGAACACCAACACCATGACCCCCACCACCACCCTGGGGGGCTTCACCGTCGAGCCGCTCGTCGTCCCGGTCAGCGTCGACGCCGCGGATGCCGCGGACTTCGTCGCCTTCGTCGCGGTGCGCAGCGCCGTCGAGGCGGAGCTGCGCGGCCACGCCGGCGAGGTCATGACCGCGGCCGAGCTGCTGCCGGACTGGAGGGACGAGTCGCGGCAGATGACCGGACTCGTCGCCAAGGTCGACGGCCGCGTCGTCGCCCGGGCGAACCTGGCACTGCCGGCCGACGCGCCGGAATGCTGGGGGGCGGTCTCCGTCCTCCCCGGGTTCCGCGGCCGCGGCATCGGCTCCGCGCTGTTCGCCCGCCTGGAGGAGCTGGCCAGGGAGGCCGGCCGTGCGACCATCCAGAACCAGACGACCTACCCGGCCGGCGTCGGGGGCGAGGAGGTCGCCGCACCGACCGGATTCGGGTCGGTGCCGGTCGACCTCGCGTCGACGCGGTTCCTGCTCCGCCAGGGCTTCACGCTCGAACAGGTCGGGCGCATCAGCGCTCTGCCGCTGCCCGTCGACGCGGACGTGCTCGCCACGCTCCTCGCCGAGGCGGCCTCCGCGGCGGCCGGCTACCGGACCGTCTCCTGGCAAGGCCGGACTCCGGAGGAGTGGGTGGAGTCCATCGCGTTCCTGCGCACCCGGATGAGCACCGACGCGCCCAACGCCGGCATCGAGCTGACCGACGTCTGGACGGCGGAGCGCGTCCGCGCCGTCGACGACCTCTGGGCCGAGAGCCCCCGGGTCGCCCTGACGTCGATCGCGGTCCACGAGGCGACCGGACAGGCCGTCGGGTTCACCGAGCTCGACGGGTCCAGCGAGTCCGACCGCCCGGCCGAGCAGATGGACACACTGGTGCTGCGCGAGCACCGCGGGCACCGCCTCGGGATGCTGCTGAAGCTCGCCAACCTGCGCGAGCTGACCGCCCGGTTCCCCGGGTGCGCTCTCGTGGAGACGGTCAACGCGGAGGAGAACGTGCCGATGCTCGAGGTCAACGACGCGATCGGCTTCGCGGCGAGCGCCTTCTCGGCGCGCTGGCGGAAGCGCCTCGACGGGTGACCGGTGGCGCAGGCCGCTCTCGACTGGAGCGGCCTGCGCCCTGGATCGTCGCGGCCGCGGCGTCAGAAGACGAGGACACCCGACCGGACCACGATGACCGCGCCGATCAGGATGAAGACGACCGGGACGATCCAGTGCCCGAACCGCTGGATGACGCCGACCACCGCTCGATGTGCGCCGAGCACGGATCCGGCCACGCACCAGACGGCGACGCAGACGAGGAACACCAGGACGGTGACGAACGACTCCGCCGGATCGATGGTGCGGAACAGCGCCGTGTAGACGGTGAGGTTGTCGGCCCCGTTGGCGACCGTGACGCCGATGACCGACAGCACTCCGGTGGCGACCCGCAGCCGCGGCTGCCCGTCCTCGCGGCCGCTGGTGCGGATCGCGATCACCAGCCCGCGGACGCCGAGCCCGAGCGGGATCAGCCCGAGGAGCCCCACCCAGCGGTCGGGGACCACGGCGAGGCCGAGCGCGAGCACGAAGGAGCCGGCGATGAGGATCCCGATGCCGGAGTACTGACCGACCCAGATCTTCAGGGCGCTCGGCCTCCCGGACGCGCGCGAGGACAGGAAGAGGACGGTCAGCACCAGGAGGTCGTCGACGTTCGTTCCGGCGAACACGACGACAGCGGTGACGATCGTTCCCAGCACGTCGCCTCCGTTCCTCTCGCGTCAGTCGTCGCCGAAGTCGACTGCCCCCGATCCTGTCACGTGGCAGGATCTGACCGAGCGCACCGACGACGATGTCGAAAGGATCCCCATGACCGACCCCGCGATCACCAGCCCACGCCTCGCCCGGGTGGGCGGCTGGTTCGGCATCGCCGGACCCGTGCTCCTGACGATCTACTTCGCAGCCCCCGCATTCGCGGGCTGGCCCTACGCGGGCGGGACCGACGCGCAGCTCATGGCCTACGCGCGCTCGCACGAGACCCTCTTCTACGCCGGCGCCTGGTTCCAGGTCACCGGCGCCCTGCTGAGCGTGGTGTTCTTCCTCGTCCTCGTCACGCGGACCGGCAAGGGAGCCTGCTTCATCGGCCAGCTCGCCACCGTCGGCGCGGCGCTGCTGATCGGCGTCGTGGTCATCGAGGCGGCACTCCTCATCGCGGTCCCGGTGGCGGCAGCGGGCGGCTCCGCCGCCGCGGTTTCGACCGCGTTCACGCTGAGCAACGGCGTGTTCGCGAGGGTGTTCCCCCTCGCCCCGGCGCCGCTCCTGTTCGCCGCGACCGGACTGGCGCTGCGCTTCACCTCGGTGCTCCCCCGCGCGTTCGGGCCGCTCGCGCTGGTGGTCGCCGGACTGTTCGTGGCCTCCGGGATCGCGGCGATCTTCAGCACAGCGGGCCTGATCGCCGCCATCGCGATGTCGATTCTGCAGGAGGTGTGGATCGTGGCCGCGGCGATCGCGCTGCTGCTGCGTGCGCGGGACCCGAAGGGACTGGCGCCGAACCGCGGCTGACCGGATACTGAGCGCGTGGAGATTCTGCAGGTCGCACAGCACGCCGACGACCTCGACCGCGCCGCGGAGTTCTATGAGAACCTGCTCGGCGAGACGCCGGCCGCCCGCTTCGACCCGCCGGGCCTGCTCTTCTTCAACATCGGCATCGGCCGCCTCCTGCTCGAGAAGGGCGCCCCCTCGGCGCTGGTCTACCTCCAGGTGGACGATGTGGCCGAGACTGTGGAGCGGTTGCGCGGCGACGGCGTGAACGTGGTCACCGAGCCGCACGTGATCTTCACGCACCAGGACGACACGATCGGGCCGGCGGGGAACGACGAGTGGATGGCGTTCATCGAAGACAGCGAGGGGAACACGGTCGGGCTGGTGAGTTTCGAGCCCCGGCACGACCCGTGAGCGGGTTCGGGGCTTTTCCCACTATTGGCGTACTCGTGTGATCTCACTCACGCCGTGGATCACGCCCAAAGCGGTGAGTAAACGGTGAGCTACGAGAGTCCGGGTCCAGAGTCGCCGCGCACGTTGAACCGTTCGAGGATCGCCGTCGAGTCCGGCACCTGCACCACCCGCGGAAGATAGGACTGCTCCGTCGTCGCGTACGTCGAGTGACCCAACTGGTGTTGCGCGCGCTCGAGGCCGGCGGCGTCGCGGATCGCGGTCGCGACGGTGGATCTGAACTCCTTCGGCACCCGGCCTTCGAATCGCGTCCCCTTCAGTGCGATGTGCCACTGGAGACGGAAGTTGTCCGGGATCCGCGGCGTCAGCGCGCCGAACAGCTCACACCGTACCCGCCCGGCATTCCGGCTCTGTTGCCCGGAGAGGTGACCGCGCCGTACCTCTCACACGCGCAACTCGCACGGAGGTCTACTCCGGAAGGGTAGGACTCTCGCCGATCCCGGAGAAAGGATCATTGAGCTCCTGCATACGCTCGAGCATGTAACCCATGGCCAGGTGGTTATTGGGTTCCGTCACGGTGGTGTTCGCAGATTCGACCATGAGGTTCAGCAGCAGGTCCGCTGCAGCGCTGCCCATCAACAATGACTTCTCCGCGAACGTGACGTGCTTCATGCCGCCGAAACGTAGTTCTTTCGCCAGCGAGCGCAGTGGCTTGACAACGCAGCAGATCCTTGTTGCGGCTGGCCGGACATCTGCATGGGCTCGCGCGATGCCCCGCTGGCCCCGCCGTGTCAACCGGCTGAACCTCCTGCTCTTTGCGTGGATGTATGGACGTCACACATCCGACGAGCGAAAAGGAGAGCCGGGTATGACGAACTCGGAAAGCGGATTCGGCGGTACGCCGGTATTCGACACGACGCGCCAGTATCACGATGATGCGGTCGACGAAGCGAGCACGACCGACATCGCCAAGGAGGAGGCGGGCCGTCTGGCGGACTCCGCTGTCGACGCCGGCAAGGATGTCGCCGCAGTCGCGAAGGACGAAGCGCACGAGGTGGCGCACGAGACGAAGCAACAGGCGAAGGACCTCTACCGGCAGACCCAGCAGGAGCTGCGCGAGCAGGCTGCGGTGCAGCAGCAGCGGGTGGCGGACGGGCTGCGGTCGATCGGTGACGAGTTGCAGCAGATGTCGCGGTCGTCCGACCAGCACGGGGTCGCGAGCGACCTGGTCGGACAGGCGGCGAACCGCACGCAGTCGGTCGCGCACTGGCTGGACGAGCGCGATCCGGGTTCGCTGCTGCGCGAGGTCAAGTCGTATGCGCGCCGCAACCCGGGCACCTTCATCGCCGTGGCTGCCCTCACCGGCGTGGTCGCAGGGCGGCTGACCAGGGCGTTGGCCTCCGGCGACGACGGCAGCAGCGGGGGCAGCCACTCTACCCCGGCCACCAGCAGTGCACCCGTGGGCGAGACCACGCTGGGCGACACGACATTCCGCGGACCGGCTGCGGCCGGCAACCCGGCCGGAGGCCCGCTGTGACCGATCAGCCCACTCCTTCGGAGGCGCGGGCGGAGCACGAATCCCTCGGCGACCTGCTCGCCGAGGTGAGCCGTGACCTGTCGACGCTGGTCCGGCAGGAGGTGGAGCTGGCCAAAGCCGAGCTGAGACAGACGGCCACCCGGGCGGGGAAGGGCGCCGGGATGATGGGCGGCGCCGGCTACGCGGCCCTGATGGCGGTGCTCTTCCTCTCCATCGCGCTCTGGTGGGCGCTCGGCTATCTGATGGGCAACGCCTGGTCCGGCGTCGTCGTGGCCGTCATCTGGGCCATCGTCGCCCTGATCCTGTTCGTGGTCGGGCGCAATCAGCTGAAGACGGTGAAGGGGCTGCCGCAGACCGTGGAGACGGTCAAGGAGTTCCCTGACACCCTGAAACGAAACGGAGAGAACCGATGACTGACGACCCCGACGTGATCCGCGCCGAAATCGAGAGCACCCGCCGCAACCTGAGCGGCGACGTGGACGCCCTGGCCGACAAGGTCACGCCCAGCAAGATCGCCGAGCGGCAGAAGCAGAAAGTGAAGGGCGCCCTCCACTCGTTCACCCAGCGCATCATGGGCTCCGACGATCCCTACGACGTCCACCGCGGCGTCGGCGAGGCGACAGGCGACGCGATCGGCGACGCCAAGGACGCCACCGTCGACGCCGGCAAGCGGGTGGTCGCCAAGGCCGAGGGCAACCCGGTCGCAGTCGGCCTGATCGCCTTCGGCGTCGGGCTGCTCGCGGCCTCCCTCATCCCCGCCAGCGACAAAGAGCAGGAACTCGCCGCCAGGGCCAAGGACGCCGCGCAGCCGATGCTGCACGAAGCGGCCGAGGTCGGCAAGCAGGTGGCCCAGGACCTGCAGCAGCCCGCCCAGGAGGCGGTGCAGGCCGTGAAGGAGACGGCGCAGGAGTCGGTCGAGACCGTCAAGGCGGAGGCAGCCGACCGTGCGAACGACGTGGCCGAGGACGCCAGGGACGCCGGACAGCACGTGCAGAACGGCTGACGAAACCGGCGAACCACCCGGCGGCGCGGCGGAGGCGAAATGCC